>VXNE01000654.1 GCA_009840715.1 Gammaproteobacteria bacterium | reverse complement strand
CGACTGTTTGACCCCCAACTAGTACCTGCCCTGCAAGGACCGCCCGTCTCAGTCCCGGATGTCCTGAACCCGCACAGTCGGTTGAACGGCCGCCCCCCCGGCTATAGAATGCCGCGCCTTTCGTCTGGAGAGCCCATGGCGACCATCAGCCAGCTGGTTCGCAAGCCCCGCAAGCGGCGGGTGGCCAAGAACATCGTGCCGGCGCTGCAGAAATCGCCGCAGAAGCGGGGCGTGTGCACACGCGTGTACACGACGACGCCCAAGAAGCCCAATTCGGCGCTGCGCAAGGTCTGCCGTGTGCGGCTCACCAACGGCTACGAGGTGAACTCGTACATCGGCGGCGAGGGCCACAATCTCCAGGAGCACTCGGTGGTGCTCATCCGGGGAGGGCGCGTGCGAGACCTCCCGGGCGTGCGGTACCACACGATCCGCGGCACCCTCGACGCTTCCGGCGTGGCCGACCGGCGCGGCGCGCGCTCCAAGTACGGCGCCAAGAAACCGAAATAGAGGCCGAAGCAACTGCAACGTCCGCGGGACCGGCATCGCGGGTCTCGAGTAAGGCTGCCCATGCGTGGCAGGCGCACCTGAAGGAGTCGACATGCCAAGACGCAGAATCGTCGCGAAACGGGAGATCCTCCCGGACCCCAAGTACCATAACCAGACCGTGGCGAAGTTCATCAACCACGTGATGGTGAGCGGCAAGAAGTCCGTGGCCGAACGCATCGTCTACGGCGCGCTGGCGCGGATCGAGCAGCGCGACCGCGGCGACGCCATCGAGACGTTCGAGAAGGCCCTCGAGGCCGTCGCGCCGTTCGTCGAGGTGAAGTCCCGCCGGGTCGGCGGCGCCACGTACCAGGTCCCGGTGGAGGTGCGGCCGTCGCGGCGGCAGGCCCTGGCGATGCGGTGGCTGGTCGACAGCGCCCGCGGCCGGGGCGAGAAATCCATGGCGGCGCGGCTCGCCGGGGAGCTGAGCGACGCCGCCGAAGGCCGGGGTACGGCCGTCCGCAAACGCGAGGACACCCACCGGATGGCGGAGGCGAACCGGGCGTTCTCGCACTACCGGTTCTAGTGTCGTGACACGACACTAGGAGACTCCGTCGAACTTGAGACGACCGGGCCCGGAGCGGTCCCGGGCCCGAGGCACCCACACACGACGCCGCGGACGCCGCCGGCGGTGTCCGACTGCACCGGCAGCAAGGCCGGCAGCAAGGAAAAATACGGCCCATGCGCGGGCGCCGGCAAAACGGCGACGCGCGATGCAAGGAGCATGAGGATGGCTCGCAGTACGCCCATCGGGCGGTATCGCAACATCGGAATCGTCGCGCACGTGGATGCGGGGAAGACGACGACCACCGAACGCGTGCTGTTCTACACGGGCCTGTCGCACAAGCTGGGCGAGGTCCACGACGGCGCCGCCGTCATGGACTGGATGGAGCAGGAACAGGAGCGTGGGATCACGATCACCTCCGCCGCCACCACCTGTTTCTGGCGCGGCATGGGCAACCAGTTCGACGAGCACCGCATCAACATCATCGACACCCCGGGGCATGTCGACTTCACCATCGAGGTGGAGCGCTCCCTGCGGGTGCTCGACGGGGCGGTGGTCGTCTTCTGCGGCACGGCGGGAGTCGAGCCCCAGTCCGAGACGGTGTGGCGGCAGGCGAACCGCTACGAGGTCCCGCGGATGGTGTTCGTCAACAAGATGGATCGCGCCGGCGCGGACTTCCTGCGGGTCGTGGAACAGATTCGGGACCGGCTCGGCGCCCTCCCCGTACCGGTCCAGTTGCCGATCGGCGCGGAGGAGAACTTCCGGGGCGTCATCGACCTCGTGTCCATGAAGGCGATCACCTGGGACGAAGAGGACCTCGGCATTTCCTTTGTCGAGGGCGAGATCCCGGACGCGCTGCGCGCAGAGGCCGAGTCCTACCGGGAGCAGATGGTCGAAGCGGCGGCCGAGGCGACCGAGGAACTGATGGAGCGGTATCTCGAGGACGGCGACCTGAAGCCGCACGACATCCGCCAGGGCTTGCGGATCCGCACGCTCGACAACGAGATCGTGCCGGCGCTCTGCGGGACCGCGTTCCGCAACAAGGGCGTGCAGGCGATGCTCGACGCGGTGGTGGACTACCTGCCGGCGCCGACGGAGGTGAAGTCCATCGAGGGCTCCCTCGAGGACCGCAGCGTGGCCACGCGGGCGTCGGATGACGCCGAACCGTTCGCCGCGCTCGCCTTCAAGATCGCGACCGACCCGTTCGTGGGCACGCTGACGTTCTTCCGCGTCTACTCGGGAGTGCTCGAGTCGGGAGACCAGATCTACAACCCCGTGAAGGGCCGGCGGGAACGCGTCGGCCGGATGGTGCAGCTGCATTCGAACAGCCGCAACGAGATCAAGGAAGTGCGCGCCGGCGACATCGCCGCCGCGATCGGGCTGAAGGACGTGACGACGGGCGACACGCTCTGCGACACGCAGCACCCCATCACGCTGGAGCGCATGGAGTTCCCGGAACCGGTCATCGACGTGGCGGTGGAGCCGCGCTCGGTGGCGGACCAGGACAAGATGTCCATCGCGCTGGCCAAGCTCGCGCAGGAGGACCCGTCGTTCCGGGTGACCACGGACAACGAGTCGGGCCAGACCATCATCGCGGGGATGGGCGAGCTCCACCTCGACATCATCGTGGACCGGATGAAACGCGAGTTCGGTGTCGAGGCGAACGTCGGCAAGCCGCAGGTGGCGTACCGGGAAACGATCCGCGACCGCGTCGAGGTGGAGGGCCGTTTCGTGCGCCAGACCGGCGGACGCGGCCAGTACGGGCACGTCTGGCTCAGGATCGAACCGCTGCCCGGCGAGTCCGGCGACAGCGGCGGGTTCGAGTTCGTGGACGAGATCTCGGGCGGCGTCGTCCCGAAGGAGTACATCCCCGCCGTGCAGCGCGGGGTCGAGGAGCAGATGACGAACGGCGTGCTGGCCGGTTATCCGCTCATCGGTGTCCGGGTGACGCTGTACGACGGGTCCTTTCACGAGGTCGACTCGTCCGAGGTCGCCTTCCGGATCGCCGGCTCCCAGGCGCTGCGCGACGGTGCCCTCAAGGCGAAGCCGGTGCTGCTCGAGCCGGTGGTGGCGGTCGAGGCCGTCACGCCCGGCGAGTACATGGGGCATGTCGTCGGCGACCTGAACCGTCGTCGCGGCATGATCGACGGCCTCGACGAGAACCCGTCCGGCAAGATCGTCCGGGCCTACGTGCCACTCGGCGAGATGTTCGGTTACGCGACGGATCTCCGCTCCGCGACGCAGGGCCGCGCGACGTTCACGATGGAGTTCGCCCGCTACGCGGAGGTGCCGCGCAACATCGCGGAGGAGATCGTCAGTCGTTAGCGCCGGGACGGTGCTTCGAGGGTTCCCGGGAGGCGGCTCGGAACGCCTTCGGCAGCGCTCCGCCAGCGTTGCGTAATGGTGACGGCGAACGTAGAATGCGCGATCCGTTTGTCCGGGGGCCACGGGCGCCCTTACCGGGTCGCCTGGGTTGTCCGGACAAGGCGGGCGCTTCCGCGCTCGCAGGGCTTGCACGAGCAGAGCTGGCACTTGCACAGGCACGGTCAGAACAGGCAATTGATGGAACGCGGGGACACTGTTCTCCGCAAAGAGAGGTTCGAGGTAGTTCGTGGTCCAGAACCAGCGAATTCGCATACGCCTGAAGGCGTTCGATCACCGGTTGATCGACGTGTCGACGGAGGAGATCGTCGACACGGCGAAGCGTACCGGTGCGCAGGTACTCGGGCCCATTCCCCTGCCGACCCGCAAGGAGCGCTACACCGTCCTGATCTCGCCCCACGTCGACAAGGACGCGCGCGATCAGTACGAAATCCGCACCCATAAGCGCCTGCTTGACATCCTCGAGCCGACGGAGAAGACCGTCGATGCCCTGATGAAGCTCGATCTGGCCGCCGGCGTAGAGGTGCAGATCAGCTTGAACTGAGGCTGGCATAACGCGAGACGCCGCCTTCCACTTTACTGCGGAGGCGGCGTTTTCTTAACAGCGCTGCGACGTATCGCCCGTCGCATGGAGAGCGTAACAGGATGGCCATCGGGGTCGTTGGGAAAAAGAGCGGCATGACCCGCGTCTTCACGGCGGAAGGGGACTCGATTCCCGTGACCGTGATCGCGGTGGAACCGAACCGCGTGACCCAGGTCAAGACGGTCGAGTCGGACGGCTACGACGCCGTGCAGGTGACCGCCGGCGCGGCCCGTCCCAACCGGGTGACGCGGCCCATGGCCGGGCACTTCGCCAAGGCGGGCACGGCCGCCGGGCGGGGAGTCTGGGAGTTCCGGCTCGCCGTGCAGCCTGACGAAGCCCTCGAACCCGGCGCCGAGATCGGCGCGGAGCAGTTCGAGGAGGGACAGAGAGTGGACGTGACCGGCGTCTCGAAGGGCAAGGGGTACGCCGGCACGATCAAGCGGTGGAAGTTCGGCGCCCAGGGGTGGAGCCACGGCAACTCCCAGGCGCACCGGGCGCCGGGTTCGATCGGTCAGTGCCAGACGCCGGGGCGCGTGTTCAAGGGCAAGAAGATGGCCGGCCATCTCGGCGACGAACGCGTGACGACGCAGAACCTGACGGTGGTGCGGGTGGACGCGGAACGCAACCTCCTGCTCATCAAGGGCGCGGTACCGGGCCCGGCCGGAGGGGACGTGACGATCCGTCCCGCCGTGAAGGCCGCCGGGAACGCCGGCGCCTAGGCGGCAACGGCTGGACGACGGAAGACAAGCACGCGTGGAACTCTCCCTGGCAAACGACGGCGGCAGCATCGAGCTGGCGGAGGGCACGTTCGGGCGCGTGTTCAACGAGGCCCTCGTGCACCAGGTCGTCGTCGCGTACATGGCCGCGGGCCGCAGCGGTACGCATGCGCAGAAGACCCGCGCGGAAGTGCGGGGCGGCGGGCGCAAGCCCTATCGGCAGAAGGGCACGGGCCGGTCGCGGGCGGGCTCGACGCGCAGCCCGCTGCGGCGGGGCGGCGGCCGGACGTTTCCGGCGAAACCCAGGAGCCATGCGCAGAAGGTCAACCGCAAGATGTACCGCGGCGCGATGCGCTGTATTTTCTCCGAGCTGATCCGCCAGAACCGTCTCCTCCTCACCTCCGAATTCTCCGTAGACTCCCCCAGGACCCAGGCCCTCGCCGCGAAGCTCGCGACCCTCGAACTCTCCCCTTCACATGGCAAGGTCCTCATTGTCGCGACGTCGGTCGACGAGAACCTCTATCTCGCCGCGCGCAACCTGCGCGGCGTGGGCCTCCGCGCCGTCCCGGCGCTGGGCCCGGGGGGCCGGGGGTACCACCCCCAGGTGCGGTTGTCGGTGGAGGAGAGCAGGGCGC
>VXNE01000279.1 GCA_009840715.1 Gammaproteobacteria bacterium | reverse complement strand
TCGCCTCCGGGGCGTCGCGCCTCTCTTCTTGTCTCTCCGCGGGGGTGGCGTGTTCACCTAAACTGCGGGTGCTCTCTGTGTGGCGGGCGCCCGCCACGAAGGAAGCCACCATGCGCGGCCTCGACCTCCCGCTCCCACAGGCGTACTACACGCAGTACCAGTGGGAGCGTCGGCGACGGCGCTCCGAGGACGCCGTGGAAGGACCGCGGGCGTTCGCCGAAAAGCGCCCGCCCGATTGGAAAGGCCGCTAAGCTGAACGCCATGAACCTGCCCAAGACTTCCTTCGCCATGGTCCAGACCGCCGAGCGCGTCCTGGAACCCCGGGACATCCCGATCCCGGACATCGACGACGACGGCGCGATCCTGCGCCTCGAGGCGTGCGGAATTTGCGGCAGCGACTACGAGCAGTTCGAGGGTGTGCTGCGCACGCCTATGCCGGTGATCCCCGGGCACGAGCCCCTCGGCCGCATCGCAAAGATCGGCGACCGCGCCGCCGCTCGCTGGGGCGTGGACGTCGGCGACCGGGTGGCCGTGGAGACGATGCTCTCGTGCCGCCACTGCGAGCCGTGCCTCTCGGGGCACTATCACCTCTGCGACACTCGCCGCATCTACTCGTTCATTCCGCTCACCGAGGAACCGGGCCTCTGGGGCGGCTATGCGCAGTACATGTACCTGCACCCCAACTCGATCGTGCACCGGGTCGACCCGACCCTGCCGCCGGAGATCGGCGTGATCTTCAACCCGCTCGGCGCGGGTTTCCGCTGGGCGGTGGAGATTCCCGACACGCAGCCCGGCGACACCGTCGTCATCCTGGGGCCGGGACAGCGCGGCCTCGCGAGCGTCATCGCCTGCCGAGCCGTGGGCGCGGGCACGATCATCGTGACGGGGCTCGCGGCGGACGAACGGAAGCTCGCCCTGGCGCGCGCGTTCGGCGCGGATCACACGATCGATGTCGACAACGAGGACGCCGTGCGGCGGGTGAGGGAGATCACGAACGGGCGGGGCGCCGACGTCGTGCTGGACGTCAGCGCCTACGCGACGAAGCCGATCGCCGACGCGCTCTCCATGGTGCGCCCCGGCGGCACGATCGTGCTGGCGGGCATGAAGGGATTCAAGGCGGTCGACGACTTCGTCTCGGACCTGATCGTCATGAAGGAGATCAGCATCCGCGGCGCCATCGGCGTCACGTCATCCGGCTACCGCAACGCCATCCGCCTGATCGAGTCCGGCACCGTGCCCGTGGCCGACATGCACACGCACGACTTCGCCCTCGAGGACGCGAGCCTCGCCATCCGGACGCTGGCGCGCGAGATCGAGGGGGACGAGTCGATCCACTCCTGTCTGATACCGCCGTCGTAGGGGAGGGGCTTGTCCCCTCCCGTCCCACCGGCCCGTTGACGGCCCGTAGTCATAACTGACAACAGGCGGTTCGATGGATCGGATCGGGAGGCCTATCGGATGGATCCGAGGAGCGCGGAAAGCGTACGCAGCCGTCCCGCCACCCGTCCGCGATCACATGAACACCGCCCTGACCATCGCGGCCCACGGCACCAAGGCCGAGATCGCGAAGCGGTTGAAGTCGAAGAGCGGCATTGGAACACCTAGATCCAACCTCAACGTCGTAAAGACGCGCCTGCGTCGTCTGCGACGGGAGTTGGCCAAATGATCGAAGAGCCCCTCGACCTGGTGCATGGGAGCGGCAACATCTTCCGGGACGTCGGCGATCCCGATGCGGACCTCAAGCACGCCAAGGCGGTGCTGGCAGCACGCGTCATTGCCGCGCTGGACGAGAGTGCGCTCACGGTCCGTAAGGCCAGCGAGGCGACCGGCTTTGCCGCAGCCGATTTCTCGCGCGTTCGGAACGCCAATCTGGGACGATTCACGATAGATCGCCTGATGCGCATGCTCGCGGCCCTCGACCGCGCCGCCAGCGTCACCATCCACGTCGGCTCTCGTACGGCGGTCTCGCGAGTCCGCTACCGCGGCCAGCGCCCCCCCACGGCACGGAGGGCGGTCGTCGTGGACAAGAGCTACATCCAGGGCGCCGGAGTCGATTCGCTCCTGGAACTGCAGGAGGACTGGAATCTCCTGTTCCCGGACGCGTTCTTTTTCGAGGTCGCGTCGACCGACCAGACCGCGGGCGAGCGGTGCCTGGCAAAGCTGCGCAAAATCCATCGATCCGGGCGCCTGTTCGTGGCTCCCAACATGGGTGAACTGCTCCGGAGGGAGATTCATACGCTGAGCGGGGCAGGCGTTCCTTCCGAGAATCTTGTCGAGGGCCTGGACCTGGACACCTTCCTCGGCATCCGGTTCGACGACCTCTCCAAGGCCAGACGCGAAGCACTGCAGAGCACGGAACTCAACTTTGAGCACGCGGTCGATGGGCTCGTCGCGCGTGCCAGGACGCTCCAAGGTCGCTTTCGCGGCACCTGTGAGGGCACTACCGAGCAGCGCAAGGAGGCTCACCGACGCGCCAGGGAGATGGTCGCGCGGGACACGGACTTCATCCCGGGCTTCTTCGCGGATTTCTTCTGCCAAGCCACCCACGCTCCACCCGGCGCGCCACTGCTCGCCGCGATCGCCCGGACCGGCCGGCTCCGACCGGAGTGGACGATCTACCGATGGGTACAGGCGCAGCTTCTCTACGGACTTGAGCTGACCGAGAGACACGGGCGATTGACCCCCAACGGGATCACGCCAAAGCAGAAGGAGAAGCTGCAACACGATGTGCTCGACATCGAGTATCTGGTGCTTGGCGTGCTGGAGGGTGGCTTGGCCACCAAGGACAAGCGAATGCGGGGAATGTTCGAGCTGCTCCGGCCTGATGGAGTGCTTCTGCCCAGCGACCGTCGGGGACGAGAGCGCTACGACGCTGCACTGGCCAAGGTACCGGACGTCGCTGCGGCCCCCGAGGACGCGTTGTAGAGACGACTCCCGCGGTTCAGATCACGACGTCGACGTCGGCGGTGACTTCGCCCGCCCCCGCCGGCTTCACGCTCGCGGTCTGGAGCGCAACGGCGTCCCGGGAACGCGCCTGGCGACCCGGCCCGCCGAACTCGGCGAAGTAGATCTGGCTGGTGAGGAGTTCCTTCTCGTCCGCCCAGACCTTGTAGTGGATGTGCCGGGCCGGCCGCGCGGCGTACGTGCCGGGCACGTAGGTTCGGAACGCGAAGGTCCCGGAGTCGTCCGTCACCGCCTCGCCCCAGTAGAGGAACTCCTCCATCAGGCGGTCCTGGTCCCGATCCCGCGGATGCTTGTACCGGCCTCGCGGGTCCGCATGCCAGATGTCCACCAGCACGCCTGCACGCGGTGCGCCGTCCGGGGTGAGGACCCGGCCGCCGAGGCGCAGGACGTCCGCGCGCGGCGTTCCGACGATCAGATCGTGCGTGCGGTTGCGGGGTCCGCGCGGGTAGAACGGGCCGGTGTAGTCGCGCGGGGTCTTCGGGAGCTGCCCCGTTGCGGCGAGGGGTCCCGCCCCAGCAAGCACCCCGGCCGCGGCCGCGGATCGAACAACCTGGCGTCGATTCATGGCACTGCCCTCCTGCCTCGACTATACGCCTCTCGCGTCACATTCCGTCGGCGACCCGCGAGTCCACGCGGGGAGGATTCGGCAGCTCGCCCGCCCGCCACCGTGTTATATTCCAATATAACGTCGGAGGGTCACATGCACTCCACCAATCTGCGCAAGGTCGGCGGCTCCGTCATGCTGGCAGTGCCCCCGGCGCTGCTCGACGTTCTTGAGCTTCGCGCCGGCGCCAAGGTCGACATCGGGGTCGAGGATGGGCGGCTCGTCGTAGCCCCGAGAACGCGCCCCACCTACACGCTCGATGAACTTCTCGCCCAGTGCGACGACGCCGGGAGGGTCGACGAGGAAGACCGCCGGTGGCTCGATGCCAAGCCGGTGGGGAAAGAGCTCCTGTAGTGCGTCGCGGCGAGATCTGGCGGGTCAGCCTGGATCCTGCCGCCGGGCATGAGCAGCAGGGAACCCGTCCCGTCCTCATCGTCTCGCCCCAGCCTTTCAATGAACTCACGGGCACGCCCATCGTGTTGCCCATCACCACCGGCGGCGGTTTCGCGCGCCGCCGAGGGTTCGCAGTGTCGCTCAATCGTGCGGGCACCCACACCGTCGGTGTGATCCGTTGCGATCAGCCGCGCGCGCTCGGTCTGGCCGCCCGCGACGGGACGCGCCTCGAAGCGGTGCCGGAGCCGGTCATCGACGACGTGCTCGCCCGCCTTGCCACGATCCTCGGGTGAGTCCCGCTAGGCGCTGCTTCCCCCGCCGCGCCTCTCCCGCACCGTGACCAGCCAGCTCAAGGCGCAGCCGACGAGGCCGAGCACCAGCGCCAGCACGAGCCGGGGATCCCCCAACTGGAACCAGGGATCGATGGGAAAGGCGATGGTCTTGCGCAAGGCCGCCACCTTGAACTCGTGCCGCCCGGCGAACTCCGGATTCATCGCGATGTCGAGCAGGTCGCGCCGGCTGCGGTAGCGCATGCCGGCGGCGCGGGTCCACTCCTCCATGCCCTCGGCATTCATCAGGTCCATGGCGGTGTTGGCCGCGGTGCCCAGCCAGACGGGATGCGACGCGCGGGCGAAGAGCGCCGGGGTCATGTACTCCATGTACTTCGCGAGCACCTCGTCGCTGGTCTCGCCCGGCTCGACCCCCGGGATCTGCAACGGCGTATCGTACATGTCGACGACGTTCACCATCACGAAGTCGTCGCCGGTGTCCTCTTCCATGAACCGTCTCAGCATAGCCACCGCCTCCGGCGGCATCGGCGAGCCCCGTTCCTCGGCCATGCGCAGGTAGCCCGCGATCTCCTCGTCACTCAGCGGACCTCCGAACGCGGTGTACCAACTGAAGAACGCCGCGTACAGAAGACCAAGCACCAACCAGATCCATCGCAACGGTGTCATTTTCCTCTCCCTCGCCAAGCGGTCGTCCGCCTCACGCCGCCATGACGCCAATCACCTCGTCCGCCAGGAGCGCCCGGTGGTGCCGCGCGTCACCGAGCAGCACCTGGCCGTGCATCTGTCGCTTGAAGAACACGTGCACGTGGCATTCCCACGTGAAGCCGATCCCGCCGTGCAACTGCACCGCCCGGCTCGCGGTCGACACAGCCATGTCGCTGGCAGCGGCCTTCGCCATGCGCGCGTACCCCAGGGCCCGCTCCGGCTCGTGGTCCACGGCGCAGGCAGCGTTGTAGGTGAGCGATTTCGCGCCGTCGATGGCCATCATGCAGTTGACCAGCGGATGCTTGACGGCCTGGAAGAACCCGAGCCGCCGGTCGAACTGCGTGCGTGTCCTCGCGTACTCGACGGTGGTCTGCAACAGCCACTCGCCGGCGCCCACGAGGTCGGCGGAAACGATGCACAGCATGG
>VXNE01000149.1 GCA_009840715.1 Gammaproteobacteria bacterium | reverse complement strand
CGCCGCGTTCCCGTCCCTCCGGGGGCGGGCCGCCACCAGGCTCGGCATTCGCCGGACTCACGGTCGCCGACTTCAGCTGGGTGGGCGTCGGACCCATGATCGGCAAGGCCCTCGCCGACCACGGCGCCACGGTGGTGCGGATCGAGTCGCCCGAACGGCTCGACCTTCTGCGAACGAGACCGCCGTTCAAGGACAACCTTCCGGGGCCCAACCGCACCCAGTTCTACGCCGCGTTCAACAGTTCCAAGCTCGGCATGACCCTGGACCTGAAGTCGGGCGCCGGCCGCGAGCTGGCGCAGCGCATGGCCGCCTGGGCCGACGTCGTGCTCGAGAACTTCTCGCCGGGCACGATGGGGCGCTTCGGCCTGGACTACGAGACCCTTTCCACCGACCGGGACGACCTCGTGATGCTGTCCACCTGCATGCGCGGCCAGACCGGTCCCGAGAGGACGTACTCCGGTTTCGGCAACCAGGGCGCGGCCGTCGCGGGCCTCTTCGGGCTTGTCGGATGGCCGGACCGCGCCCCGGTCGGACCCTGGGGCGCCTACACCGATTTCATCGCCCCGCGGTTCGGCGTCGCGGCCCTCGCCGCGGCTCTGCTCCACCGCCAGCGCACCGGCGAGGGCCAGCACATCGACCTCTCGCAGATCGAAGCGGGAATCCGGTTTATCGAGCCATTGATCCTCGACTACACGGTCAACGGCCGCGTCGCCGGCGCGCTTGGCCAAGCGTCCCCCCTGGCCTGTCCCCACGGGGTGTATCCTGCGGCCGGCCACGAGCGCTACGTCGCGCTCGCGGTGGAGTCGCCGATGCACTGGGAAGCGCTTTCGCGCGTCCTCGTGTTGCCCTGCCCGTTCGCGGAGCGCTTCGATCATGCGGACGCGATCGACGACCTCATCGCCCTCTGGATGCGGGAGAGAGCCATTCGCCGCCGCGCAGCGGCTGCAACGCGATGGTGTGCCGGCGTACGCCGTCCTGCGGCCCAGCGACCTGTACCACGACCCGCAACTCGCGCATCGCGGTTTCTTCGTGACCCTCGACCATCCCGAGATGGGCCCGACGCCGTACGACGGACCCGTGACGATCTACTCGCGCACGCCCCAGACGCTACGCCGGGCGGCGCCCATGCTCGGCGAGCACAACGAGCGGGTGTTGCGGGATCTCCTCGGCCTCACCGACGCGAAGATCGCCCGCTACCGGGAAGCGCGCGCGCTCGGCGCCTCCTGAGCCGCGTCCCCCAACGCCTCCGCCCGCTCCTCCTTCACGAACGCCATCATCACCACACCCGCCAGGAGCAGGATCAGGATGGACCCGAACCCGACTCGCTGGCTCTCGAAGAAACCCGTGAAGAACGCGACCATGAGCGGCGCAACGAACGCCGTCACCTGCCCCGACAGCGCATAGAGCCCGAAGAACTTCGTCATCTCCGCCTCCGGCGCGATACGCGCGAGCATCGTGCGGCTGTTGGCGTACGCCGAGGTGATGAAGAGCGCGAACAGGATCGAGACCAGCAGGTAGACGATCTCCGGCAGGGTCCGGAAGAACGCGAAGTCCCATACCGGCGCGTCGAGGCCCTCGAACTCGATGAAGAAGATCGTCGTCGGCGTGATCGAGACGGCGGCGAGGAGCGCCACCACGTTGCCGGCGATCGTGAACACGATGGCCTTCTTCGAACCCACGATGTCGTCGAGCCACCCGCCGATGAAGCCCCCGGCAATGGCGAACACGGTGAGGAAGACACCCACGAGCAGCCGTTCCGCCCCGCCCCATCCGAAGACGCCGGACGCGTAGATCATCGCGAAGGTCATGATCGCGACCTTGCCGTCGTTGAACAGCATGCGCGCGAGGAGGTAAAGGGCGATGTTGCGGTACGCGCGGACCCGCACGATCGTGCGTCGCACGTCCGCCAGGCCCTGCCGGACGGCCTCTCCCGCGCGCAGGCCCGTGCCGGCCTGGTCCGGTGTGAACAGGAAGAGCGGCACCGCGAACACCACGAGCCACACCGCGCTGATCGGGGCCGCGATGCGGTCCTGCTCGAACGTCGCGGTGTCGAGTCCGAACAGCACCTGGTCCGGGAGCCAGTCCCAGGGAAGCACGCCGGACGCGGGCAGGGCGAAGGCGTAGAGCATGGCGACCAGGATGATGAGCGCGCCGCCGTTGCCGAGGGCGAGGCCCCAACCCGACACGGTGCCCAGTCGCTGGTACGGCACCACGCTCGGCAGCATGGCGTTGTGGAAGACCTCCGTGAACGCGAAACCGATCGCCGAGACGGTGAGCGCCACGGCGACCGTGACGATGCCGAGGCCGGCTTCGCCGGGTACCGCCAGCCACAGCAGCAGGATCGCCGGGAACATCATCGTGACGAACGCGCCGATCCAGGGCTTGCGGCGGCCCACCTTGTCCGCGATGGCGCCGAGAAACGGTGCCAGGCAGGCCGTGACGGCGCCGGCGAAGCCGTTGATGTAGCCCCAGATCTCCTGTCCGCGGACCGGGTCGCCGATGACCTCGGTCGAGAAGTACGGCCCGAAGATGTAGATGACGATCAGGATGTAAAAGGGGTTGCGCGCCCACTCGAAGAGGGCCCAGCTGAACTGTCCGAGGGTGCCCGCGTGGGGCGGTCGTTCGCTCACCCGTAAGGTACGCCCTGCGCCTCCACGTACAGCGCGTACAGGGACTGGGCTCCGGTCATGAACAGCCGGTTCCGCTTGACGCCGCCGAAGCAGACGTTGGAGACCCCCTCGGGGAGATGGATCGCCCCGATCTTCGTGCCGTCCGGCGCGAAGACGTGCACGCCGTCCTCCTGCGCGCCCGCCCAGCCGGCGCTCGACCAGACGTTCCCGTCGACGTCGACGCGGATGCCGTCCGGCATGGCCCGGCCGAGATCGCAGAACTCGCGGCCGTTCCCGGCGCGCTTGGCCTCCAGGACGTCGTAGACCTTGATGTGGTGGGGGTAGCCCGGATTGTGCGAGGCGCCCGTGTCCGTGACGTAGAGCAGCGCGTGGTCCGGGGAGAAGGCGAGGCCATTAGGCTTCTCCATGTCCTCGATCACCACCTCCGCGTCGAGCGTCCCGGGGTCGATGCGGTAGACGCGGGTGGGCAATTCGAAGGGTGCCTTGTGGCCCTCGTAGTTCCAGTGGATCCCGTAGCCCGGATCGGTGAACCAGACGCCTCCGTCGGGATGCACGACCACGTCGTTCGGGGCATTCAGGCGGCGCCCCTCGAAGCGGTCGAGGAGCACGGTGATCGTGCCGTCGTGCTCCGTGCGCGTCACGCGCCGCGCGCCGTGCTCGCAGGTGACCAGGCGCCCCTGGCGGTCGCGCGTGTTGCCGTTCGCGTTGTGTGACGGAGCCCGGTACACGGTGACCGCGCCCGTCTCTTCCGTCCAGCGCAGCATCCGGTCGTTCGGGATGTCGCTGAACAGGAGGTAGCGGCCGTCGCCGAACCACGCCGGACCCTCGCTCCAGCGCGCGCCCGTCCAGAGCCGTTCGACCGCCGCGCTGCCGAGGACGTACGGCCGGAAGCGCGGGTCGATGACCTCGACGGCCGGGTCTGGGTAGCGAACCGGCTGGCCCCAGTCCCGGTCGAGTTGTCGGTCCGTCATCCTCCTGCCTCCCCTGGCCTGCGCGATTCGATCAGAGCGGGATCTCGAGCTCTTCGACGAAACCCACCTGGGTGCGCCCGAAGTCGATGATGGTGCCCTCGAGGGCGCCCACCCGGGCCATCTCTTCCGAGGCGAACGTCGTCTCCCGCTCGGCGATCCACAGCGACGCGACGGCGTCGCAGTCCGGCGTGCGCCCGCTGCGATAGATCCCCATCCGGCAATGCGACTGCTCGTACCGCGGGATGCCCGCGACCGCCCGTACGAGGGGACCGAGTTCGTCCCGGTAGAGTTCGAAGAAGCGTTCCGGAGCGTGCTGCGCCTGGCGGAGCACGAGCGCCATCAGCTTGTCCCCGGCGTCGCGCGGGCCGTCCTTGATCACGTACTCGTTCGTGATGATGGCGCCCATGTTGGCCGTGTCGAGGAAGTTCGCCTCGTCCGCCCGCACCGCCTCGAGTTCCGGCGCGCCGGCGTTCGCGCGCATCGCGTCCATGTCCTCGAACCACACCTCGGCGATGCCGTCAAAGGGGCCGTCATCGGCGATCGCGTGGTTCTGGACGTAGCGCCTGAGCCCGGGGATGCGGCAGACGAACTCGGGATGGCGGTTGCGCCAGTAGTCGTGAAAGGCCGCCGGCGCGAGGTCGGGGCGGCGCTTGAAGAAGGTTGCCTGCTTGATCAATGGATGCCTCTTCGGGCGTGACCTGCAACGGCCCAGTGTACAGTCCCCCGCGGACGCCCACGCCTGCGGCGGTGCGTGCGGCCTACCTACTCCTGGGCAGCTCTCACCAAACGTGGCACACTGTAGGAACTGTGGCACGAGACTAAACATCGTGGCAGACCTTCAGGCAGATGTCCGTTTAGGCGCTCAGGGACGGCTGGTTGTTCCCGCGTCCATTCGCCGGGCTCTGGACTTCCACCCCGGCGAAAGCCTGGTCGCCCGGGTAGAAGAGGGCCACCTGGTGATCGAGAAGACCCGCGACTTGGAGCGGCGTCTGCACGAGCGCTTCCGGCACCTCGGCGAACGGAGCCTGGCCGAGGAACTCATCCGGGAGCGGCGCGCGGAAGCTCAACGCGAGGCCCCACCTTGAGCGTCGTGCTGGACGCCTCCGCGCTGCTTGCCTACCTGCAGGAGGAGCCGGGCCGCGACGCCGTGGCGGCTGTCCTTCCCGATTCGTTCATCTCGGCCGTCAACTGGGCGGAGGTCGTCGGCAAGACGCGCTCCGCCGACGTGCAGACGGACGATCTGCTCGACGTTCTTGCGCGTCTCGGGCTCACCGTGGAACCGTTCTCCCGCACCCAGGCGGAGACCGCAGGACGCCTGCTCGAGCGCACCAGGCCGTTGGGGCTATCCCTGGCGGATCGCGCCTGCCTGGCGCTCGCCATCGACCGGGCTGACCCGGCCTACACTGCCGACCGGGTCTGGCTGCAATTGCGGGCGGACGTCCGTATCGAAGCCATTCGTTAGCGGCACCCCGGCCAACAGGGCTTGCGGTACGCTTGCCTCCATCCTCAAGGACACGGCCTTGGACGCACGTTTCTTCGTCGGCCAGATAGTCGCCCACAACCGTTTCGGATACCGGGGCGTGGTGGCGGGCGTCGACCCGTGCTTCTCGCTGAGCGAAGAGTGGTACGAGGAGGTCGCTCGCAGCCGCCCGCCGAAGGATCAGCCGTGGTACCACGTGCTGGTGGACGGAGCGATGCACACCACGTACGTGGCGGAGCGCCACCTGGATGCGAGCGAGGACGCCTCGCAGATCGACCATCCCCTGCTAGTGTACTGTCCCATAAATAACTAGTACATTGTTGTGCCATGACCTGG
>VXNE01000606.1 GCA_009840715.1 Gammaproteobacteria bacterium | reverse complement strand
GTTTACGGACCGGTCGACGCCGCCCGGTGCGCGCCGCCCGCTTTGCAGCGGGCGGGCGGCGCGCTGAGCACCGGCCTCGACTCGGGCAACGGGATCATGCGGGAGAGCGTGCTGCCGCTCCGCAGAACATCGCCCATTTCATCCTCGGCCCCCGGGGCGTGTCGACTTGGACGCGAACCCCGCCGCCACCGGACGCGAGGACAAGAAACGTCGCCGGCGCGCAGACCGCTCGCAGACCTGCCGGACTTGAATGGGGCGATGTATTGCCGGGGGGATGCCCGCCGCCACAGCCTGACTTCGCCGTTTGATATGGGCGATGTTGTGTTGCGGAGGCCCGCCCACATTGACGACAGCCTCCGGATCTCGAAACGGGGCGATGTTCCGGCGGAGGACAGCGTTCGTGACGCTTGGTGTTGCGGGACCCGGCTTTTGGACCGGTGATGGCCGCGGAGCAGGGAGCGTTTGCCGTGGACGGTCGACGAGCGATCAGGTCACAGCGCAAAGCGCCCGTGAGGGCAGCGCATGCGTCTCACCGATGGGGATACCCGCCCACCCAAATCGGGCTGGACCAGACCAACCCGTCGTTGGCCTGGGTTGCGCGCACGTAGTAGTAGTCCCCCTGCCGAGGATCGTCCTCGTCGGTGAACGCGAACTCCACGTGCCTGTCGCCATGCGGCACGACGCGCCGTAGCGCGATGGCATCCTCGTAGCCCGGGACCGGGACTGGAAGCGGCAGCCAGCCGTCCCGGATGTCGTTGAGGGGAAGCCGTATGACCGCTCCCGGGATTCTCGCAGGCGCCCGCCACGTCGGTGGTCCCGCGCCCTGCTCGACGGTCTCGTCCAGTTCCAGCACCAACGCGGGGTCGGGCCGCAGCCGGTCGACCCACATTTCGATGCGGCTCGCATCGCCGCGCGTCAGCGTCGCGAACCGGATGGTGCGGCGCTCGCGTTCCAGGACGTGCGCGAAACGGTTCGTGAAATCGAGTCCGCCCACCCACGCGATGCGTCCGCCGTCGAGCGTCAGCGTGCCCCGCCAGGTGCGCCAGCCGCGGGGCGTGTCGCCCCAGTGGCGAGGCGTCGCGTCAGACTCGAAGGACAGCTGGACCATGAGCGGGTCCACCCCGGCCACGTCCCGAACATCCGTCCGGTAGTCCCGCGACCAGATCGGTTCGTCGTTCCGGAATACCGTCACGGTATCGATTGGCTCGTTGCCCACGACCTGCCCCTCGATGTGGCGCACCGGGGAGAACGCCGTGCGCTCGCCCATCCCGGCCCCGTTCACCGAGAAGCGGAGGATCATCCGGTCCAGGCTGGCTGCATAGGTGCGCCGCGCCCGCATGGCGTCAAACAGCGCGTCGCGGGAGCGTTCCGGCGCGAGCACGGCCGCGAGGCCCCCGCGCTGCGCGAGCGAACGCGCCCGGGGCGGGGCATAGCCCGGATGCGACGCGTGGTCGTCGGATGCGGCGACGAAGCCCACCTGGTGTCCCCGGGACAAGTAGTTGCGCGCGAACCACGCGAACGTGCCGTGCATCGACATGACCTCGATGAGCGGTTCGAGCTGCGGGTCCGAGTGTCGCGCGTCGCCGGGCTGATGGGCGTGGGGGATCGTCAGCACTTCGCGCGCCGGGTAACGCGCGCGGAGCTCCTGGTAGAGCAGCGAGAGCGTCGGGTACTCCAGGGCGGACACGCGCTCGCGGCCCTCGATGCCGCGGAACAGGACGTTGTGGTGACCGCCGTTCGTCGCCCGCATCGTCCATTCGTAGCCGAGGTACGGGATGAACTTGCCGGGCGCGTCGTACCGGGCCGTCGTCTCCCGCATCAGGCGCCACTCGCCGTCGTCGAGCGCGGTGTCGTGCTCGGAGTGCGTCACGAAGTCGAGGCGGGCGTCGTCGCGGGCGAAGCGCAGGAAGTGGTCGACCGTCCCCATACCCTCGGCGTATCCGGAATGACCGTGCGTGTCTCCCCAGAAGATGCGCCGCGCCGGCCGCTCCTCGACCAGCACGGGGTTGGCGACGCCTCCGATGTTGCCGTCCTGCGACCGCAGCGCGATCCAGTGCGGGCCCCGCTTCTCGAGGGCGAGGGTCACGCTCTGTATCGCGGGACCGCCAGCCGTCGTGGAGCCCCGCACTTTGCCGTCCACGAAGACGTTGAAGGCCGGCACCGGTCCCGTGGCGCGGTTGTAGTACTGGTCCTCCGCCCGCACCGACAGCTCGAACCGTTCGCCGGGCGTGACGATGCTCGGCGCGAAGCCGTGGACGCCCGCGACGGTCGCACCTTCAACGACGAAGGGCTGGCTCGGCAGCCGGAAGGCCACGCCGGAACCGTCGATCTCGACCCGCAAACGCAGCGGGATGTTCTCGCCGGACACCGTTCCAACCCGCAGACCCGGCCCGCCGCCCGTGGTGTCGCCGTAGGTGATCGTGACGGTCCTGCCGGGATCGACGTCTCCTCGCACCAGGGCGAAGCTCAGGGCGCCGTCCGTCCACTCCGCCGCGAACGCCGCATCAGGGTCGTCCGTGGCAGCCGTGACGTACCCCTCGCCGCCCGAATCGACTGTCTGGTAGGCGCCGAAGCCGGAAGCGAAATGCCGGTCGACGTGAATCCGGCCACCCTGTCGCATGCCGCGGCTGCCGGCGGTCCAGGTTTGGCGAATCGTAACCAACCCGCCAGCCTCGAACGGTCCGAGGCTCTCCGCGGCAAGCGTACCGATCGCCTCGGGTTCTTCGTCGCGCAGCCGGTACGCGCGCACGAACACGTCGATCTCCGCGCTGCGCAGGGCCAGCGTGGCCGCATCGGGAGGGTCGCCGGCGTACTGGTTCGGGATGGAGTGATGTGTTCCCCACATGGCCGCCCGGATGTAGGACCGCACGTGCGCCCCGGTGACGGTCAGCGCGTCCGGATCGCCGGCCAGCCCGATGGCGTCGATCCAGTCCGCCAGCACGCGCGCCCGCACCACCAGGGTGTCCGCACCCGTCGGTTCCGCCTCGACGGCGCGCTTGAGCGCTTCCACCTCCGCGCGCAACGCGGGCGGCAGGTAGTCCGGGTCCGCCGGAGCGGCCGCCGCGCTCGCCGTCAGCAGGCCGGCGACAAGCCATCCGCGCGCAGCTCTCTTCACAGCCAGCCGAGCCTCTCGAGGAACCGCGTCATCTGCAAGAGCGTTCGCTCGAAATGCGGCGCCCGGTTGAAGAAGCCGTGTGGCGCGCCGCCGTACAGGACGATCTCGCAATCGCCGCCGAGCGAGGCGATCCGGTCGCAGTACGCGACCGCCGTGTCCGCAGGCACGAGGGCGTCAGCGATGCCGTGCAATACCAGCGTCGGCGGATGGCCGGCGGCGAGGTGGTGGTAGGGCGACATGGCCTCGAGCCGTCGCTCGAAGCGCTCGACGAGTTGTTCGGGCGCGTCGAAGACCCCCTCGACGTCCGCCATCACCACCGCCGGATTGAAGAGGACGAGTGCGTTCGGCCGCACGGGCGCCCGATCCTGGCCCTCCGGGTCGGCCAGCGAAGCTGTCGCAGCCGCAAGATGCCCGCCCGCAGAACCTCCCGCCGCGGCCATGCGCTCCGGGTCGATCCCGAGTTCGGTCGCATGGGACGCCACCCAACGCAGGGCATCGTGGGCATCGGCCACCGCGTGCCAGGGCCGCGTTCCATGCCTCGACGAGACCCGGTAGTCGGCGACGATGCCCACCATGCCGCGATCGCGCAACGCCTTCGCCTGGCGCTCGAACTGGGCAGGCGATCCCGTTCGCCAGCCGCCGCCGAAGAAAAACACGGCGGCGGGGCGGCGATCCGAAGCCTCGTGCCCATGGGGCTCGAAGACCCACAGCCTGAGCGCCGTCTCGCCGACGGTCTTGTACACGTGGACGCTCGCGTCCGGCAGGGTCGGCGGATAGCGCGGGGTCCCCTCCTGTGCCCACACGGCCACGCACAGCCCGAGCAACGGGCCGGCCACCCACAATCCGCGCAACCCGTTCATGTGTCCCGGCTCGGCCCCCGTAACGTCGTGCCGCCGTCCACGACAAGCACCTGTCCCGTGATGTACCGGGCCCGGTCAGAGGCGAGGAAGCGCACCGCGTGGCCGATGTCCCAGCCCGTGCCCTCCACCCCGAGCACGGAAGCGCGCACGCGCCGTTCCCGCGCCTCGGGGGCCATGCCGCGGCCGTAGACCATGGGCGTGTAGACCGGACCCGGCGCGACGCAGTTGACGCGGATCCCTTCCGGACCGTGGTCCACGGCCATCGCTTTCGTCAGCCCGATGACCGCGCTCTTCGAGACGCTGTAGGTCGTGAGTCCCCGCGGTCGCAGCGCCGAGATGGAGGAGACGTTGACGATGGCGCCGCCGCCGGCTTCGCGCATGGCCGGGATCACCGCCCGGCACGCGAGGAACATGCTGTCTACGTTCACCGCCATGACGCGCCGCCAGCGGGCCGGGTCCTCTTCCACCACGTTGCCGCGGCTGCCGATTCCCACGTTGTTGTCGAGGATGTCGAGGCGTCCCCAGTGCGACACCGCGGCCTCCACCATGGCCTCGCAGTCGGCCGCGCGCGTCACGTCCGCCTCGAACGCCTCCGCCGTCCCTCCGGCGTCCCGGATCATCGCGACCGTGCGCTCCGCGAGCGCCACGTCGCGGTCGACGCAAAGCACTCGCGCACCGCCGGCGGCAAGGAGGATCGCGGCGGCCCGGCCGTTGCCGATGCCGTCCTCGCGCGCACCGGCGCCGGTGACGATCGCGACCTTGCCCTGCAGGCCGTCGTCATCCGGGATCTCGGGGGTCATCGCCAGCTCCTCCTGTCGGCGGGCGCGTGCTACGGTACAGGCCACGCGCGACGCGGCGCAACCTGCCGGCCGTCGCTCCTTCCACTTGCGGCCAATTCCCATGGACTGCACGATCGTCGACGTGTTCGCGGAACGACCGCTTGGGGGCAACCCACTGGCGGTCGTGCGCGACTGCGCCGATCTCTCGGCCGGGGTGATGCTGGCCATCGCCCGGGAGATGAACCTCTCGGAGACCACGTTCGTGGTCGACGAGGACGAGGACCAGGCGGACGTGCGCATCTTCACGCCGGCGCAGGAGCTGCCGTTCGCCGGACACCCCACGCTCGGCACGGCCTGGGTCCTCGCCAGGGACCGGGGTCGCGACGACTACACGTTGCACCTGCCCGCGGGCGCGGTAGCCGTCAGGTTCGGAGTCGACGGCATCGCATGGATGGAGCCTCCGGACACAGAGCCAGGACCGCTGCTCCCGGCGGACGACGCTGCCGCGCTGGTCGGCGTGGCAGCAACCGATTTGGACGACCGGATCGCGTCCCGCCTGGCCCGCATCGGAGGCACGGGCTTCGCGTTCGTCGGCGTCCGGACGTGGGAGACGCTCGCCCGCGTCCGGGTCAACGCCGAGGTCCATGCCCGCATCCAGCCGCCA
>VXNE01000441.1 GCA_009840715.1 Gammaproteobacteria bacterium | reverse complement strand
CTTCCGCCAGCCGGGTGGGGTGGTACATCGCGGCGAGGGACACGCCGGTGCCGATGCGCAGGTTCTCCGTCATGCCCGCGACGTGCATCCCCATCAGGTGCACCGACGGACACACGCTGTAGGTCGAGAAGTGGTGCTCCGCCAGCCAGACCGCGTCGTAGCCGGTCCGGTCCATGATGCGCACGCGGTCGAGCGCCCGCTCATAGACGGTCGGCAGTGCTACGCGCGCCCTCTGCCAACTGAAGAACTGGAGGACGCCGAACTTCAAGAACCGACGCCCTCCCCCCTGCCACGCGGCGTGAGGTCCTCGTACTCGGCCTCTTCGCCACGCGACTTCGCCTCGAAGTACTTCGCCATGTCCCCGCCGTGGCTCACGGCGCCCATCCACACCTGCTGGTAGGCGAGGGTCTCCCGCACGCCGTGGTCCCGCCCGTAGTTCAGCAGGTGCTTGGTGCTCGTCACCGCGAGGGGCGACTTCCCGGCGATCTGGCGGGCGATGCCCCGCACGGTCTCGAGCATCGACTCGTGCGTCTCGAACACGGCGTTGACGAGTCCCACCTCCTTCGCCTCCTCGGCATACATCCGCCGGCCCGTGTAGGCCAGTTCACGCATCAGGCCGTCCGGCATCAGCAGGGGCAGGCGCTGCAGCGTGCCCACGTCCGCCGCGAGGCCGATGTTGATCTCCTGGATGCAGAAGAAGGCATCGGCGGTGCAGTAGCGGATGTCGCAGGCGGCGACCATGTCCATTCCTCCGCCGATACAGCCGCCCTGGATGGCCGCGATGACCGGGATCCGCATGTCCTCCAGGCCGTTGAACGCGTCCTGCGCCCGGGCGATACGGCGGACTCCGGCCTCGCCCAGACGCCCGCGGTCGCGGGTCGTGGGTGGCGGCGCGTCGGTGAAGACCTTGAGGTCCATGCCCGAGGAGAAGTGCTTGCCCGTGGACGAGAGGACGAGCACCCGCGCGTCCCCGTCCGCGTCCATCTCCGCCACCGCCGCCGGGAACTCCTCCCAGAACGCCGGCGGCATCCGGTTGAACTCCTCCGGGCAGGACAGCTCGATGTGGGCGACGCCGTCCGACTTGGAGGCGCGCAATCTCGTGTAGGTCATGTCCTCTCCCATCGGTGTTTCGCCCCGACCGGGGCGCGCGGCGGCAATGGTACCGCAGCGCGCTTCGCCACCGCGTGAACCCCTGCGGTAACCTTCCGCCCCGACGATGTCGGGGGACGGATGCTCACCCAAGAACAGCTTGCCCAATACGAACGCGACGGGTTCCTGGTGCTCCGGCAGCAGTTCGACGACGCCGAAATCCGCACGTTCGAGCGCGCCTATCCGAAACACGGGTGGCACACGTCCGGGCCGGCAGGCAAGACCTACCCGGAGCCGGCCCGCTACACGCTCGCCCGCAGTTGCATGGCCGACCCGGACCTCGCCGCCATCGCGGAGCATCCCCGCGTACTCGAACCCGTGACGACGCTCCTCGGGGAGGACCCGATCCTGACCGCGTTCGTCCTCTACGACCGGACTCCCGGCGGCCCGCCCATCCCGAAGCACAACGACTACAAGCGCTGGCGGCCGGTGGGCTCGTCGATGCACTGGCTCTTCGCGATCGTGCCCTTCACCGACTACGACGAGGAGGTCGGCCAACTCTTCGTCTCGCCAGGGTCGCATCGTCCCGAACGCGTACGCGACGTTGGCGGACGGGCGCTCCACATCACGCCGCCGCCGACGCCCGACGACGACACGTTCATCGACCCCGAACTCGCCCGCGGGGACGTGCTGTTCATGAACATGCACTGCTGGCACCGGGCGGCCGGCAACCGCTCGACGCGTCACCGGGCGGGTTTCTTCAACAAGTACGCCGCGAAAAGCTGCCCGCCCGCCACGGGCTACTACGTGTTCAACGACGCGGCCTGGAAGGCGCTCTCACCCGACGCGCGCCACATCGTGGCGGTGCATTCCGACCGTCCCGTCGCCGTGACGCGGATGCTGCTGCAGCGGCCAGGGCCCGACGGGCCACGCTTCCTGCTGGTCCCCGACGGGTCGGGCGGTCTGGGCCTCCCGGGCGGTCCCACCTTCCACGAGCATGCGATTCCGGACTGGGACTACGGCAACTACGTCGCGGCCGTGCACGCGGCGATGCGCGAGCAGGTGAAGATCGAGACGCCCTGGGCGACCTACATCGGCGACTATCCAGAAGACGACGGACTCTCCCGCGTCTACGCCTACGAGATGAGCGGGCACGGGTTCCCGGTGGCCTATCGCGGCGAGTGGCTATCGGGCGACGACGTGCGCGAGGGCGCGTTCGCCCAGGACTACGTCGGCGCGGCGCTGACCGAATGGATGCGCCCCGGCGTCACCCGGGGCAAGGGCGTCTCCCAGGCGCAGGCGCGGGTCGACCAGTACGCCTACTGATTGCCGCTACGAGCCCCATCCCCAGCTGACGCGCAGGTAGGTCACGCGGCCCGCCAGCCCGAACGGCGTGTCCACCGGGTAACGGATGCCCCACAGGACGTTCGAGAGGTGGGTCTTGCCGAGTTCCGTCGGCAACTCGTCGCCCACGTTGTTGACGCCGACCGCCGCCCGCACGGCACCCATCCTGAGCCGGGCCTCGATGTCGACGGTCGTCGCCGCATCGATGGTGATCATGCCCGTGTCGAGCGGGTGCTGGGTGGTCTTTCCGTAGTGGTTCGCGCGCAACAGCAGACCGAACGTGCCGCGTTCCCAGTCCGCGGTGAAGTTGCCCTGGCGGCGCGGCTGCCCACGCTCGAGGGTGTCGGCCGCCCAGCCGCCGAAGTAGTCGGCGAACGTAAGACCTGCAGGGGCGCCCGCCGGCAGGCGTTCACCCGCGATCTCGGTCTTGCTCGCATTGGCGTTCGCCGACAGCCAGAGGTAGCCGCCCGCCGCCGGCACGCCCCAGCGCGCGGCCAGGTCCGCCCCGCGGGTTTCCGTGTCCACGCCGTTGAAGAAGAACGCCGCGGTGGACACGCGCTCCGAGTCGCACACCGGTACTCCCGCGCAACCGAGGCCGCGTGACCGGACCACCCGCTCCTCGATGTCCGTCTGGTAGACGTCGAGGGTGATCCGGAAGTTGTCCCCCGCCGTGTAGACCAGCCCGGCGCTCCAGTTTTCCGCGGTCTCGTGCTCCAGGGCATCCACCCCGAAGGCTCTCGGGATGGAGTGTCCTTCGTTCGCCGCCAAGACGGTGGTCAGGCCTTCCTGGCTCCCCACGAACAGGATCGAGTTGAAGCGCCGCTGGGCCAGGCTCGGGGCGCGGAACCCCGTGGACGCCGCGGCGCGCAGCGCGAGCCCCGGCGCGATCCGGAGGTGTCCCGCGACCTTGCCCGTCGTCTGCGACCCCGCATCGCTGTAGTTCTCGGCCCGTAGCGCGAAGGCGACGGACAACGCCGGCAACGGCTGCGTCTCGAGTTCGACGTAGGCCGCCTGGCTCTTGCGGCTGTCGTCGGAGAGCTGGGCGTTGCGCGGGCTGTATCCCGGATACCCCTGAAAGCCGCACGCCGCCACGATACCCGTCAGCGGTGCTCCGTCCGGCCCCACGGTGAACGCCCCGTAGTCATCGGCGTGGGGCAGCCCGCAGGACCAGGCGGCCTCGTCCCCGGCGATCTGCGCGTAGCCCTCGTGCCGGTGCTCCAGCCCGGCCGCCAACGCGGTCAGGACGCTGTCCTCGAACGCGCGGCGCACGTCGAGATTCACCGTGAGCTGGTCGAACTCGATGCCGCCGCTGTCCCCCGACAGCGGACCCGCGTTGGCCACGATGTCGGCCACGCTCGCGCCCGGGTTCCTATCGAGGTAGTGCGCCCCGACGGAGGCATTGATCGAGCCCGACACCCCGAATCCAAACTCGTTCCTGCCGTAGGCGGCGCTCACGTCCAGGTCCCAGTCGCCCAGCGTGCGCCGCATGCCGGCCGCGAAGGACACGTCATCGATGCGTGTCTCTTCGTACGGCAGGAAGCCGTCGGGATACACGGGGTGGGTGTTGCGTTCGTGGAAGTTGACGAAGTTGGGCAGCACGAAGTCCCAGGTCGGATCGCCCGAGTCGAGGCCTTCCCAGTAGTTGTAGCGGAACCGGTAGGCGCCGCTCGAGCGGCTTTCGCGCCGTGACACGCCGCCGAAGGCGTACAGTTCCGCGTCTCCCACCGGGAGGCCCGCATTCACGAAGAGCGAGCGGCCCTTCACGCCCGGGGAACTGGTGGTGATGAGTTCGTCCTGGTAGTTCGGGTCGTGGCCGCCGTTGCCGCCGTTGCGCCGCAGGGGGTTCTCGTCGTGCCATTCGCCGGAGACGTGCAGGAATCCCTCGGCCCCGAGGGGCAGACCGCCGTGGAACGACACGCTCTGGGACGAGCCGTCGCCGCCGCCCTCGCCGCCGTAGACGGTCACCTCGCCGCCTTCGGCCTCGTCGCGCAGGACCAGGTTGAGCACGCCCGCGATGGCGTCCGACCCATACTGCGCCGCCGCCCCGTCGCGGAGGACTTCGATGCGTGCCAGCGCGGACGCGGGGAGGCTGCGCAGGTCCGTCCCGCCGGTGCCGTACCCGATTACGCCGTCCAGCACCCGGAGCCAGGCGATGCCGTGCCGGCGCTTGCCGTTCACGAGTACCAGCGTCTGGTCGGGCGCCAGGCCCCTCAGGGTCGCTGCGCTGTGGGCCGCACCGTCGCCGACGGACAGCCTCGAGTAGTTGAACGACGGCGCGAGCTTGGTCAGCGCGGCGCCGAGGTCGACCTCGCCGGCCCGCTCGACGTCCGTCCCCTGGAACACGTCCACACCGACGGGCAGGTCGTCCGCCCGACTCTCGCTACGGGCCCTGCTGCCGACGACGACCACGATCTCTTCGATTCCGGAGAAGTCCGGAGTACCCGCCCCCGCGCTGTCCTGCGCAAACGCGGTGGCGGTCAGGACGCCGGTGGCGACAACCGCTACGAACCGACCGGCGCGAGTGGACATCGAGGCCGCCCTCGTCATGGTGCTCCTCCTCACAGGCTCCCCCATGCATACGATACTCCTCCAGGGATCGACCACAAAGCCGAACGCCGGCGCCGGCGCTCGGCGGTCGCCCCACCCCCTACCGCGTGCTGTAATGGCCCCTTCGGAACCTCGAAGCCGATCGATGCAGGCACCTTCCGAGTTTCGGGTCGTCGCGAGCTACGCGCCGGCGGGCGATCAGCCCTCGGCGATCGCGGGCCTGGTGGAAGGGCTGGAGGACGGCCTGGCGCACCAGACGCTGCTCGGCGTCACGGGGTCCGGCAAGACGTTCGCCGTCGCCAAGGTCATCGAGGCGGTACAGCGGCCGACCCTGGTCCTGGCCCACAACAAGACCCTCGCCGCACAGCTCTACGGCGAGTTTCGCGAGTTCTTCCCGGCCAACGCCGTCGAGTACTTCGTCTCCTACTACGACTACTACCAGCCCGAGGCCTA
>VXNE01000348.1 GCA_009840715.1 Gammaproteobacteria bacterium | reverse complement strand
AGATCTACTCGCTTATGATCGTAGGCTGCCTCAGTTGTGTATATTACACTGGTCCACACCAGGTCGATGTGGCTGGGCCGGAGGCGGAGGCGGTGCCGAGCGCGCGCGAACTGCGTTCGCGGTGCGAGGGACCGGACCGGCTATGGGGCGCCTCGGACAACCGGTGGGCCACGTGCAGCGCGGCGGCTGTTCCCCCGACCAGCACAGCGTCCGGAACAATGCGTTGCAGCCGCGCTGCCGTCGAGAGCGGGCGCTCCCAATCGGAAGCGTCCTCAGTGGGCGGCGGCATTGTGCCACCAGAAACGGTGGCGCTGGCGATGCGGGTCGGCGCCCCGAGCGGGGCATACGCGGCGGACGCGCTCCATGATCGCCGCATCGTCGAGGGCCGCGGCACGCAGGGCGCACCAGTCGTCCCAGTCCTCGCGCGACGATGTCGTCAATGGCGGCCGCCGTGAACCGCTGATGGTTGAGGTGCCGGTGATGCATGCCTGTCACCCGGCGTGGGTTGGACAGCAGTTGTCGTCAAGTCAGCGCCACCGAAGCCGTCGCCCTGACGGGCCGGTCCCCTCAGCGATACATGCGTTCCCGCCGCCGCACCGGATCGAGCAGCGACCAATCGCCCTGCTCCACCTCGAACCCGTCCGGGTACGGGGGTCGCGGCTCCATCCCGAGGGAGGCCATCACGCGCTCGTCACGGTAGTAGCACTGGGCGACCAGCGCGACGAGCGGAGCGGCAAGCTCGCGGTGGGCGCTGCGGAAGGTCTCCGCCACGGCGAGTCGTCCGGCCGTGTCGAGCGCCACGAACCCCGCGCCCCGACTGTCCTTCGACAACGCATCGAGGGCCGCGAGGCTTGCGGCGACCTCCGCCGCACTGCCCGCTGCGCCTTCCACGATGTCCGCCGCGATCGCCTCGTCGTCCGCCCCCGGGACAGCGTACTCCGTGCTCGCGGGAATCACCGCACCCGCAAACGACCGCAGGAGTTCGCGCTCCACCCCCGCGAGTCCGCGGTCGCTGGAAATGACGTCGTCGCCCATCGGGTCGCTCAGTCGAAGAGGTTCGCGAGGCGCCGCTTCATGGAGTCGGCGACGTACAGCGCAAGGGCCTGGATCGTGCGCGTCGGGTTCACGCCGGCGCAGGTGACGAACAGGCTGCCATCCACGATGAACAGGTTCCGGACGTCGTGCGAGCGTCCCCATTCGTTGACGACCGACGTCTCCGGATCGGTGCCCATGCGCGCCGTGCCCATCAGGTGCCAGCCGCCCTGCGGGATCGGCGCCGTGTTGACGATGTCGACGGCGCCGGCGGCGCGGAGCACCTCGGTGCCGCGGGCGACGGCGTGGTCGAGCATGCGGCGGCTGTTCTCCGAGAGGCGGTAGGTGACCTTCGGCGCCGGGATGCCGTCGGAGTCCGTGAGCTCCGGGTCGAGGGTCACCGTGTTGTGTTCCTCCGGCAGGTCCTCGCAGATCCCCACCATCCCGGCCATCCGGTTGAACATCGCGCGATAACCCCGGTGGTGGTCGGGCCCGAGGGGAATCCGGCCCGACATCGTCCCGGTGATTGCGGTCGCGACGGGACTGCGGCCCCGGCCGCACTCGAAGGTGTAGCCGCGGACGAAGTCCCGGTCCGGGTCGGTCTCGTAGAACTCCTGGCTCCAGATGCAGAGCCCCGGGCCGCGGTAGCCGTCCATCGGCTCTTCGAACACGCCGTAGACGGCCGCGTAGGGGTGGAACATGAGGTTCTTGCCCACGAGGCCGCTGCGGTTCGCGAGGCCATCGGGGAACCGGCCGGAAGCGGAGTTGAGCAGGAGACGCGGCGTCCCGACCCCGTTGCAGGCAATGACCACCACGTGGGCGCGCTGTTCGTGCATGACGCCGTCCGCGTCGTGGTAGATGACGCCGGTGGCCATGTCACGGTCGTCCACCGTGATCTCGCGCACCCGGCAGCGCGTGCGCACCTCGACGCCCGCGCGCATCGCATGCGGCCAGTAGGTGACGTCGGTACTCGCCTTCGCGCCCTGGGCGCAGCCCGTCGAGCACGCCCCGAGGTTGACGCACCGGTCGCGCCCGTCGTACGGCTCCGTTGCGATGGCCGTGTCGGACGGCCACCAGTGCCACCCGAGGCTGTTGAATCCCTTCGCCAACGCCTGTCCGGACTTGCCTAGCGGCAGCGGCGGCATGGGTGGATCGTGCGGCGGATTGGCCGGGTCCCCGGCAAGGCCGGAGACGCCCATCATGCGGTCGTTCTCGGCGTAGTACGGGGCCAGCGTGTCGAAGTCGATCGGCCAGTCGTCCGCCACGCCGTCCAGCGTGCGGACACGGAAGTCCGACGGATGGAAGCGCGGGAAATGGCCGGCATAGAGGATCGTACTGCCGCCCACCGCGTTGAAGTTCGCGACGGAGATCGGCGAGTCGTCGTCGTTGACGGGATAGTCGGTCACCCGCCCGCGTCGGTTCGGACTGATGCTGAAGTCGCCGTGCGCGCGCGCCTCCCAGTCGCGTCCCGCACTCGGGTACTCGGCCGGGTTCATCCAGCCGCCCTGCTCGAGACAGACGATCCGCATGCGCGTCTCGGCGAGGCTCCAGGCGACTGCGGCACCGGACGCGCCGGCGCCCACGATCAGCACGTCGACAGGTTCTGCGGCCATGCTCTCCCCCGGCACCCCGAACGCAGTATGCCCCGAAACGTGCCAAGTGGGTGCCCGTTGGCTCCGGCTCCGGGGCGCTGCTATGCTCCCCGCCCGTTTCCTCGAGACCCACGATGGCGGAGTTTCTCTACCGGCTCCGGCTCGCGCGGCCGAGCATGCTCGAAGACGGCGGCACGCCCGACGAGAGGGCCGCGGTAGCCGACCATTTCGCGTACCTCCAGAAGCTGCACGGCGAGGGCGTCGTGCGCTTCGCCGGCCGCACCACGACCGACGATGAGCGCACGTTCGGCATCGTCGTGCTCGATGCCGATGGCCACGCGGCCGCCCAACGGGTCATGAACGAGGATCCCGCCGTGGCACGCGGCCTCATGCGCGGCACGCTGTACCCATTCAGAATCGCCCTCTCCTAAGGAGTGTCCATGACCATCTCGCTCGGCGTCCACGTCGGTCAACAGAACATGCCCATGTCCGAGATGCGGGCCCTGTGGCGCAAGCTCGATGGGGCCGGCGTCGACTGGATCTCGGCCTGGGACCACTTCTACGAGGCGCCGCCGCGGGGCGGCACGCAGCCCCACTTCGAGGCCCTCGCCACCCTGGGCGCACTCGCCGCCGAAACCGAACGCGCCCGCATCGGCTGCCTCGTGTTCTACGTCGGTTACCGTAACCCCGCCCTGCTCGCAAAGGCGGCAACCACGCTCGACCACATCTCCGGCGGCCGTTTCGAACTCGGCATCGGCGCCGGCTGGCACATCTGGGAGGCGTCCGCCTACGGATACGCGTTCCCTGACATCGGTACGCGCCTGGACATGCTCGACGAGGCGGCCGAAGTGATCCGGCGGCTGCTCACCGAGGAACGGACGACGTACTCGGGCCGGCATTTCCAGGTGGATGACGCGTCCTGCCTGCCGCGACCCGTACAGGAGCGGCTGCCCATCTGGATCGGCGGCCTGGGCGAGCGCCGCACGCTGGAGATCGCCGCGCGACGGGCGGACGGATGGAACGCGGCCTACATCTCCGCGGACGAGTGGCGCCGCCTGAACGGCGTACTGGACCACTGGTGCGAGGAGGACGACCGCGATCCAGCCGAGATCCGCCGCGGGGCCAACCTGGCGTTCGGCATGGCGATGGACGCCGCCGCGGTACGCACGGAACGCGTCCGCATGGAGGCGGAGTGGGGTGCGGCCGCCGAGCGCGTCCTGGGGGGCACGCTGCTGTGCACGCCGGGCGAGGCCGTGGACGGAATGATGCGATACGTGGAGGCCGGGGCGCAGGAAATCAACGTCGCGTTGCGCGCGCCGTGGGACCCGGAAGCGCTCGACGTCTATCTCGAGGAGGTCATGCCGGCGGTCCGGCGCGAGGCCGGCTGAGGCCCAGCGCAGGCGGGTCTGGGGCCAGACGCCAAGCCCAAAGCGTGGCGTTTGGCGGCGTTACTCCCGCGCCGCGAGGGCGGCGGCAAACGCGAGCGTGCGCTCCGCCTCGAGGACGTGCATGTTCTCGACGAGCCGCCCGTCGACTTCGGCCACGCCCTTGCCGGCCGCGCGCGCTTCCTGCCACGCCGCACGGGCGCGGCCCGCGAAGTCGATCTCTTCCGGCGACGGTCCGAACACGGCGTTGGCCACCGCCACCTGGGTCGGGTGGATGAGCGTCTTGCCGTCGAACCCGAGATCGCGTCCCTGCTCGCAGGCCGCCCGGAAGCTCTCGGCGTCGCGGAAATCCAGGTGCACACCGTCCAGGATCTCCTTGCCCGCGACGCGCGCAGCGATCACGCAGCGCTGCAACGCGTAGGTCACGCCGGCCCTGTCCGCCCGGTGGCGGCCCCGCAGCTCATGGACCAGGTCGCTGGTGCCCATCGCCAGCACGTTCACGCGGTCGCTCGATGCCGCCAGGGCCTCTACGTTCTGCACGCCCCGGGGCGTCTCGATCATGATCCAGACCGCGAGTTCCACCCCGCCCGCCGCATCGAGTCGCGCCACGATCTCGGCGACCTGTGCCGCCGTCTCGACCTTGGGGAACAGCATCGCCGCGATCGGCAGCCCCGCCATCCGCGCGATGTCCTCCGCGCCCCAGGGCGTATCGAGCACGTTCGCGCGGACCACGAGTTCGCGGTGCCCGTAACCCCCGGCCAGGATCGTCGCGGCTATCCGCTCTCGCGCGCGGGGTTTCACCTCCGGCGCGACCGCGTCCTCGAGGTCGAAGATCACCCCGTCGCAGTCGATGCCGCGCGCCTTCTCCATCGCGCGTTCGTTCGCGCCAGGCATGTACAGGACGGAACGGCGAGGCGTCATGCGGATATGGTCGCCGCGCCTTGGCGGCTACGCAACGTCAGGCGGTGGGCTTGCGGATCTGGTCGGGAGAGCGGTCGGGGAGAAAGCGGGAGAGCAGGCGGCGGAAGGAGAACTCGGGTCGCGATTCGCGGCGGGCGCGGGAGGCCCGGGATTCCTGGCAGACCTTCATGCGCCGGCTGTACTCCGACAGTACGGGGATCATGCAGAAGGCCGCGATCAGGAGATTCGAGCTGGCGTGGCCCTGCATGAGCCAGTCGCCCCGCAGATGCGGCGCGATCTGGAAGAAGAGGGAGAAGTAGCCGAACATCATGCCGGCAGCGGCGATCGCGCAGGACCAGACCAGCCAGTCGGGCATGCGCGCCTTCAGGGACGACAGGGCGATAGCGGCGCCGGCGCCGTAGATGGGAAGCCAGATGATCCAGTCCGTCTTGCCGACATGACTGCCAGCCACGAACAGCAACGCCACTCCGATCAACCCGTTTATGTAGCGAATCCCGGCGTTCGT
>VXNE01000371.1:723-5440 GCA_009840715.1 Gammaproteobacteria bacterium | reverse complement strand
TACACGCGTTTTATGGGCGGCTGCGTATGTTGTGTATACTAGACTGGGGCGGGACAGCGCCCGGTCCTTGTCGAAGATGCCGCGGTACTCCTGGTACGTGGTCGATCCCATGCAGCGGATCTCCCCCGAGGCGAGGAGCGGTTTGAGCAGGTTCGACGCATCCATGACCCCGCCGGACGCCGCGCCGGCGCCGATGATGGTGTGGATTTCGTCGATGAAGAGGATCGTGTGGGGCGACTTCTTGAGTTCCTTGAGGAGCATCTTGAACCGCTTCTCGAAGTCGCCGCGGTACTTCGTGCCCGCCAGCAGGGAACCGAGGTCGAGCGCGAAGACGTTGCTCTCGCCGACGACCTCCGGTACTTCCCCGTCGACGATGCGCTTGGCGAGGCCTTCGGCGATGGCAGTCTTGCCGACGCCGGACTCGCCGACCAGGAGCGGGTTGTTCTTGCGGCGGCGGCACAGTATCTGGATGACCCGTTCCACCTCGTCCTCCCGGCCGACCAGCGGGTCGATCGCGCCGGCCCGGGCGAGGCCATTCAGGTCGGTGGCGAACGCCTCCAGGGCGCTCTGGGGCCGGTTCTCTCCAGACGCCTCCTCCTCGGCGTCCTCGCGCACTTCGGCCGCCTCCGTATCCCCGCCCACCTTGGAGATGCCGTGCGCGATGTAGTTGACGACGTCGATACGCTTCACGTCCTGCTGCTTGAGCAGGAACACCGAGTGCGTCTCCTGCTCGTTGAAGATCGCGACGAGGAGGTTGGCGCCGGTCACTTCCTTGCGATTGCTCGACTGCACGTGGAAGACCGCCCGCCGCAGCACCCGCTCGAAGCCCAGGGTCGGCTGGGTCTCCCGTTTGCTGTCCCCCGCGGGGATGAGCGGGGTGGTGGATTCGATGTACTCGTCGAGTTCCTTGCGCAGCCGTTCGACGTCCGTGCCGACCTTCTTGAGCACGTCGAGGGCCACGGCGTCGTCGAGGAGCGCGAGGAGCAGGTGCTCCACCGTCATGAACTCGTGGCGCTTCGCCTTCGCTTCCTTGAAGGCGTGGTTGATGGTCCCTTGCAGTTCCTTGCTGAGCATGGTCAGTCGGTCATCTCCACGGTGGACAGGAGGGGATGCTGGTTGGCGCGCGCATACTCGTTGACGCGCTCGGACTTGGTTTCGGCGATGTCTCGCGGGTAGATGCCTACGACCGCGCTGCCGGTCGTGTGTACCGCGAGCATGACCTGGATGGCCTTCTCGCGGTCCATGGCGAAGAACGTCTCCAGGACGTGCACGACGAACTCCATGGGGGTGTAGTCGTCGTTCAGCAGCACGACCTTGAACATGGGAGGCCGCTTCAGCGCGGGCTTCGTTTCCTCCGGCGCGATGATCGTGCCCGTGCCGGGATCCTCGTTGTCGTCGCGTTGCGCCGAGCCCGACACGACGCTACCCGCTGGCGCTCCCGTTGCCGGGGCCCATGCGGATGTCGTCTTCAGGTACTCCAAGGTCGCACGCCTCGATGCGGACGATCGACTCAATCATACTTGATCTTCCGCAACCCGGACGACCACGGTGCGCGGGGACGCCGCGTTGGGAGCGTGGGCGGAGTGCGCGTGGCGGCCGGGGGACGTCGCGGGAGCGGATGAAGTTGACAAACGCCTGGCAGGACGGTAAATGTCGCCGTTTCCCGCGCGGTTGTATCAGGCGCTCCTCCGGCAAGGTGGACCGGGTGGCTACGGGCACGGTCAAGTGGTTCAACAATGCCAAGGGGTACGGTTTCATCCTGTCTGAGTCAGGCGGGGGCGATCTCTTCGTGCACTACTCGTCCATCCAGATGGCCGGGTACAAGACCCTCCGGGCGGGGCAGCAGGTGGATTTCGACGTTCAGGAGGGCCCGAAGGGCCCGCACGCCATCAACATCCGGCTGGCAGAAGGCGAAGCCGAAGCCGGACCTGAGGAAGACACCGCCGAGTCCGGTCCCTGAGGTCCAGCGCGCCGCGGGGGCGCGCAAGCGGGCTTCAGGCGGCCATCTTGCCGATCACGGCCGTGCCGAACTCGGAACAGCTCAGGAGCGAGGCCCCCTCCATCAGCCGCTCGAAGTCGTAGGTCACGGTCTTGTCCGAGATCGCGGCCTCCATCCCGACCACGATCAGGTCCGCCGCCTCGCGCCAACCCAGGTGCCGCAGCATCATCTCGGCCGAGAGGATCAGGGATCCAGGATTGACCTTGTCCTGCCCCGCGTATTTCGGCGCCGTACCGTGGGTCGCCTCGAACACGGCGACGGCGTCCCCGATGTTGGCTCCGGGGGCGATGCCGATCCCGCCGACCTGGGCGGCGAGCGCGTCCGACAGGTAGTCGCCGTTCAGGTTCATCGTGGCGATCACGTCGTACTCGTCGGGGCGCGTCAGGATCTGCTGCAGCATGGCGTCGGCGATCATGTCCTTGACGACGATTTCCCTGCCCGTGCGGGGGTTGGTCAGGGTCTGCCACGGGCCGCCGTCCAGGGGTGTGGCGCCGAACTCGGAGGCGGCGAGCGCGTAGCCCCAGTCCTTGAAGGCGCCCTCGGTGAACTTCATGATGTTGCCCTTGTGGACGAAGGTCACGGAGGTCCGATCTTCTGCGATCGCGTACTGTAGCGCCTTGCGCACGAGGCGCTGCGTCCCCTCGACGGAGATCGGTTTGATGCCGATCCCGCAGCGCTCGGGAAAACGGATCTTCTCTACGCCCATCTCCTCCCGCAGAAAGCCGATGACGCGGTCCGCCTCGGCGCTGGCGGCTTCCCACTCGACGCCCGCATAGATGTCTTCCGTGTTCTCCCGGAAGATGACCATGTCCGTCTTCTCGGGGGCTACCACGGGGCTGGGTACGCCCTTGAGCCATCGGACGGGTCGCTGGCAGACATAGAGGTCCAGGAGCTGGCGGATGGCGACGTTCAGCGAGCGGATGCCGCCTCCGACGGGGGTGGTCATCGGTCCCTTGATGGCGACCAGGAACGACTGGAGTGCGTCGAGCGTCTCCTCGGGCAGCCACTCGTCGTCCCCGTAGAGCGGGAGCGACTTCTCTCCGGCATAGACTTCCATCCACGCGATGGAACGGCGTCCGCCGTAACTGCGCAGCACCGCCGCGTCGACGACATCGATCATCACCGGCGAGATGTCGACGCCGATGCCGTCGCCCTCGATGAACGGGATGATCGGGCGATCGGGGACGTTCAGGCTGCCGTCCTCGGCGACCGTGATCCTGTCTCCGTCATCGGGCACGACGATGTGTTCGTACGCCATCGGCACTCCAAAGAAAAAGGGGAAAGGGCGAACGGCCAATTATACATCGCCGACCGGGACGGTCCGCGTCGGCGGGGCCGCTGCCCCCGGGGTCAGTCGCCCGAAGCCCCGCCCCGCTCCGTCCAGGACGCGGCCCGCTCGAAGTCGTCCTCCGAGGACCGTATCCACTCGGACGCCGCGCCGCGCGTCTCCTTCTTCCAGAACACCGCCCGCGTCTTCAGGTAGTCCATCAGGAACTCGCAGGCCGCGAAGGCGGCCGCGCGATGCCCGGAGGCGACCAGCACGAGCACGATCTGGTCTCCGGGCTCGAGCGCGCCGACCCGGTGCACGATCACGACGTCGTCGAGGGGCCACCGTCCCTCCGCCTCGCGAACGATGTCGGCGATGCTGGACTCTGTCATCCCGGGATAGTGCTCGAGGAACAGGGTCTCCGTCGGGCCGCTGCCCCGAGCGTCGTCGCGCACCAGCCCCGCGAATGCCGCGATCGCCCCGGATTCCGCCCCGATACGGGCCCGGAGGGACGCCCACTCGTCCGCCAGCGAGAAGTCCTCCCGCTGCACGCGGATGGAGACGGTCACGTCAGCCTCCGGTGATGGGCGGCAGGAACGCCACCTCGTCTCCGGCCGCGAGCCGCGCGTCCGGTGATTGCAGGAGGCGCTGGTTGACCGCGACCCGCACGTCGCCGTCGGCGATGGCGCGGGCGCCCTCCCCCGACAGCCGTTCGCCGAGCAGTGTCCGCAGGTCCGCGACCGTCGCGCCGGAGGGGAGGCGCACCTCGAGCGCATCCTCGCAGACCGTCTCCCGCAGCGACGCGAAGAACAGGACGCGGACCGTCAGCGCTCCCACGTGCCGCTCCGCCCTCCGGACTTGGCCACGAGTTCGACGCATTCGATCCGCATCCCGCGATCGATGGCCTTGCACATGTCGTAGACCGTCAACGCGGCGACGGTCGCCGCGGTGAGGGCCTCCATCTCGACGCCCGTACGGCCGAGCACCTTGCAGGAGGCGGAGATCCGCAGGCGGTCGGCGCCCGCCGGTTCGAAGTCCACGGTCACCCTCGAGAGCGGCAGCGGATGGCACAGGGGGATCAGCTCGCTCGTCCGTTTGGCCGCCTGGATCCCGGCGACCCGGGCGACCGCCAACACGTCCCCCTTGGGCATGCCCCCGGCGCGGATCTCGTCCAGCGTCGCCGCCTCCATCACGACGGTCGCCTCGGCGCGGGCCTCCCGTTCGGTCACCGACTTTTCCGACACGTCGACCATGCGGGCCGCGCCGTCCTCGTCAATGTGCGTCAGACGCCCCATGCCGACCGATTACACTCCCGCGCCCGTCCCCGTGCAACCGCGTGGCGGCCACCGCGTGGCGGCCACCGCGTGGCGGCCCCCGCGTGGGCGTGTCCCGGGGGGGGTCAAAGCAAACAGGTGTATAGGCGGGGGCGCGACGGTGGAGCCGAAGGTGTT
>VXNE01000371.1:0-713 GCA_009840715.1 Gammaproteobacteria bacterium | reverse complement strand
CCCCCCCCCCCCCCCCCCCCCCCCCCCCCCCTAGCCCATAAAACCCACAGGGGGGTCCGCGGGGCCGCCGCCCGGGGCCCCCTTGGGTGATGGGGGGCTGGGCGGGGGGGGCCGCCCCCCCCGTCGCCGCGCTGCTCCTGAAGGAGTGCGGCCTGGCGGTGGAAGGCATGTTCATGAAGAACTGGGAGGAGGACGACGGCGCCGAGTACTGCACCGCCCAGGCCGACTTCGAGGACGCGGCACGGGTATGCGATCGCCTCCGGATTCCCCTGCGGGAGGCCAACTTCGCCGCCGAGTACTGGGACAACGTCTTCGAGCGCTTCCTCACCGAGTACGCCGCCGGACGCACTCCCAATCCGGACGTGCTGTGCAACAGCGAGATCAAGTTCAAGGTGTTCCTCGACTACGCGCGCGTGCTCGGCGCGGAGCGCGTCGCGACGGGCCACTACGTGCGGTCGCGCCGGGTGAACGGCGAGTTCGCGCTGCTCAAAGGCGTCGACGCGAACAAGGACCAGAGCTATTTCCTGCAGGCCGTACCGTCCGAGCGCCTCGACGGGTGCCTGTTCCCGCTCGGGGGCCTCAAGAAGCCCGCGGTACGCAAGGTGGCCAGGGCCGCCGGCCTGCCCGTGCGCGTCAAGCAGGACAGCACCGGCATCTGCTTCATCGGCGAGCGGCGTTTCGGGGATTTCCTCGCGCGCTATCTCCCCCGGCGT
>VXNE01000561.1 GCA_009840715.1 Gammaproteobacteria bacterium | reverse complement strand
GCGGGCCGGGACAAGCCCGGCCCCTACAGCCCGTACAGCTCCGTCACGTTGCCGTGGGTGATCCGTTGGCGCTCGCTGTCCGGGACGCCTTCGAAGATCTCGTCGAGCACTTCCCGGGAACAGGGCCAGGTCGAGTCGACGTGCGGGTAGTCGGAACCCCACATCAGGTTGCCGACGCCGATGATCTCCCGGGTGAGGATCGCCGGACGGTCGTCCTCGATGGTCGCGTAGAACTGCCGTTGCCAGACCTCGTGCGGGCGCTCGCCCGTGAACGCCTCGGAGCGGAAGCGGTGTTCGCGCTGCAGCCCCTGGTCGACCCGGTTCAGCCAGTAGGCGATCCAGCCCGCGTTGAACTCGCTCACGACGAACTTGAGCGTGGGGTGGCGTTCCGCGACGCCGCGGCACATCAGTTCCACGAGGGTCCGCGAGATCGTGCTCGCCGTGTTCGCGTAGTCGAAGACCGAGTCGCGGTTCGGATGCTTCGCGCGGTACTCGCGCGGCAGGTGGGAGTTCGTGCCGACGTGCATGGAGAGCGGGAAGCCGGCTTCCTCCGCGAGTGACCAGATCGGCTCGTAGACCGGGTCGAAGTACGGCGCGTCGGCCGGGGACGTGCAGGGGATGCAGCCGCCCTTGTAGCCCATGGCGATGACGCGTTCGAGTTCCGCCGCCGCGGCTTCCGGGTCCTGTACCGGGATCGCCGCGAGGCCATGGAGGCGCCCGTTCGCGGCCGACGCATAGTCGTGCAGCCAGTCGTTGTAGTTGCGCTGGCAGGCGATCAGCAACTCCGTGTTCTCGAAAGAGAACATGCCGAAGAACCCCGGGTAGAGGAACTCGGCGGCGACGCCGTCGATGTCCTGCTCTGCGCCGCGGCGCGCCCCGTCGCGGATGCCGGGGCTCAGGCCCTCGTAGCCCTTGGCGAGGAGCTTCTTCGCTTCGGCATCCGTCAGGTCGTCCACCTCGGGCTTGTGGCCAGTGCGGCGGTCGATCTCGACGCCGTTCCGTTTGCGCATGCCGGCCCAGCCCATGCGCTTGCGCACGCCGCGCGGTCCGAGGGCCGGGATCACGATGGCGTCGTCGTCCGTCCCCGCGTTGATCACCCGGGGCGCGTCATCGCCGAACCGTTCCGGGAGGCCAAGGAAGACATCCTCCGCTTCCATGACGTGCGAGTCGGCCGAAATCGGGTCCATGCTGTCCTCCGTCCCTCTGGCGCAAGCCAACCACTTTCGCGAATTCCCCGGCGGGGCCCACGCCCGGCGGTGAACCGGGCGGTCAGCCGAGGTACATGCCGCCGCCGCCGGGCGCCCTGTCCGGGTCGACCCGGACGTGCACTACGGCCGGGGCGTCCGCGGCCAGGGCGCGCTCCAGGGCCGGGCGGATCTCCTCGGGCCGCTCGACGGCTTCCGCGTGCCCGTCCACCATCTCGGCGATCTTCTCGTACTTCGCGGGCAGCATGGCGCCGGCCGTCAGGTCGCCGTCGAAGCTGCGGTGCGCCATGCGGTGTCCCGTGACGCCCTGGTTGTCCAGCACCACGCACACGATGTTGGCGCCGACGCGCTTCGCCGTCTCGATGTCGTTGAACGCGGCGCCGAACGCGTAGTCGCCGCAGAAGAGCACGGCCGGAGCGTCCGGGCGTGCCAGCTTCGCGCCGATGGCGTACGGGACGCCGGTGCCCATGCAGCCGGTCGTGCCGGCGTTCAGCCGCGTGCGCATGCCGAAACTCGGGAGCATCGTGCGCGCGACGGCCATCGTCACCTCGCCCTCGGCCACGATCGAGGCATCGCGGGGCAGGACGCTCCGCACTTCCTCGGCCACCCGCGGTGGATGGATGGGGACGGCCGTCGGGTCGAACTGCTGCCGCATTCGCGCCTCGTTCCGGTCGCGGGCCTGGGCGAGCGTGTCGAGCCACGTGCCGTCCGCGCTCGCGAGGCTGCGTCCCTCGAGCGCGGCATCGAGGGCCTCCGCGGCCGCCCCGGCGTCCGCGACGATGCCGAGGGCGATGTCGGCGCCCGAGTAGAACTCTTCCGCAACGACGTCAACCTGGGCCAACTGCACGTCGGGAGCGAGCCGCGAGGGTGCACCGCTCGCGAAGATCCAGTTGAAGCGTCCGCCGAGCATCGCGATCACGTCGGCGCCCCGGAGGGCGGCGCCGCGCGCGGCGTTCATGAACGACGGTTGATCGTCGGGCAGCGTGCCGCGCGCCATCGGCGACGTGACGTACGGGATGCCCCGGTCCACCAGCCTCTGGATCGCGGGACCGGCTTCGGACCAGGCCGCGCCCTTGCCGAGGATCAGCAGCGGCCGCTCCGCGTCGGCGAGCATCCCGGCGAGACGCTCAATCGCGTCCGGCGCGGGTTGGGGCTTGTCGATGTGGACAGGCAGATCGCGGTACCGCACCTTCGATTCGTCCACCTTGGCCTGGATCACGCTGTTCGGCAGGTCGACGTAGGTCCCCCCGGGCCGGCCTGTCAGCGACTGCCCGAGGGCCAGGTGCAGCAGGTGCGGTATCTCGCGCGCCTGGTGCGCCTGCGCAAGCCACTTGACCGCCGGCCTGGCGAACGCCATCTGGTCGGCTTCCTGGAACGTCCCGAGACCGGTCAGCGGTGCGTGGAAGGAGCCTCCGAGCACGGTGAGCGGCATGCCGCTCGTGGTCGCGACGTACAGGGGCGTCACGGTGTTGGTCATGCCGGGACCGCTCCCCACCGCGACCACGCCGGGCTTGCGCTTGATGTACGCCCACGCGGAGGCCATGAAGCAGGCGTTCATCTCGTGCCGGCAGCCGATGAAGCGGATTCCCTCGCGATGGGCGGCGCCCATCGCCTGGATCATCGGCCCGGCGATGACCCCGAACAGGGTATCGACGCCGGCCCGCTTCAACTGGCGGGCGAGCAGTTCGTTTCCGGTGGTTTCGGACATGGCGTTCGTTTCTCGCAGAGGGGCGGGTGAACGTAGCTTACCGCTCGGGTGCGAGTATCCTGTGGCCCATGGACATCACCGTGTCGATCGAACAGCGCCTGGTCGCCGAAGCCAGGCAGGTGACGTCGCGGCGGGGAACCACGCTCAACCAGCTCGTTCAGGGCTTCCTCCTGGAACTGGTGCAGCAGGACAGAACGGATACGGTCGCTCAACTGCAGACGTTGTGGGCGAGCGGTGTGCAACGGTCCGCGGGACGCTGGTCGCGCGAGGAACTGCACGAGCGCATGTGAGTTCGTGGACACGGCCGGCCGTGGCGTCCGATTCGCCGCCACCTGTTGCCACAGCCTGACCCGATGGAGCGCGGGACGGCCTCCGTCAGGACTGAAGTGTGGGCATCAGGGCGTCCACGGGCGGGTCCTCGCACCATCCCGCGATCGCGCGCGCCCAGTTTTCATCGTCGTTGAGGCACGGCGCGAGCCGGAACGAAGCGCCTCCGGCCCCCAGGAACGTCTCGCGACCGCGGATACCGATCTCCTCCAGCGTCTCCAGGTTGTCCGCCGTGAAGGCCGGGCAGGCGACGGTGAGGTGGCGGATACCCTGTCCGGGCAGTTCGGCCAGTACCTCGTCGGTGTAGGGCCGCAGCCAGGGCAGTCGCCCCAACCGCGACTGGAACGCCGTCGAGTACCGTTCGAGCCCCAGCCTCGCGGCCAGCCCGCGCGTCGTCTCGCGGCACTGGTGCCGGTAGCACGTATCGTGCGCGGCGGAGGCCGTCTCGCAGCAGTCGGCGGCGCGCAGGCAGTGCGAACCGGTCGGGTCCGCCTTGGTCAGGTGTCGTTCGGGCAGGCCGTGGTAGCTGAAGAGCACGTGGTCGCCGGGGTCCATGGTGCTGCGGATGCGCTCGGCCATGCCCTCGATGAACGCCGGTTCCCGGAAAAAGGGCGGCATGACCCGCACCGGGACCTGCGCGAGTTCGCGGGCGAGCTCGCGCACGCGGTTGATGGTCGTCGTCCGTGTCGAGTCGGCGTGTTGGGGGTACAGGGGGACCAGGAAGATCTCGTCGGCATCGCCGAGGGCGGCGACGGCATCGGCGAGGCCCGGGGAACCGTAGCGCATGCCTACCGCGACCGGACCGTTGGTCAACGTCCGCACCCGCGCCGCCAGCGCCTCCGTGTGGTGCACCAGGGGCGACCCCGGCTCCTCGTCGCGCCAGATCTCCCGATACGCCGCCGCGCTGCGCCGGGGACGGGTCGGCAGGATGAAGGCGGAGACGATGAGCCGGCGCAGTGGCCACGCCACGTCCATCACGTACGGGTCCATCAGGAACTCGTCGAGATAGCGCCGCACGGCGCCAGGGTCGCACCCGTCGGGCGAGCCGAGGTTCGCGAGCAGGACGCCGCGGTCAGGCACGGGGGAGTCTCCTTGGGACGGTAGGCGCGATCGGATAGTATCCGCGCTCCCCGCAAGCTGTCAGCCCGAGGCGGGCAAGCACCCGATGACCGTCATCGTCGACTACGACGCCGGCAACCTGCGCAGCGTCCAGCGCGCGTGTGCGGAGGTGGGCGTGCGAGCCGAAATCACCAATGACGCCGAACGCGTGCGGGCGGCGGAGCGCATCATCTTCCCCGGCGTAGGCGCGGCCGGCAGCGCCATGCGCAGCCTGCGGGCGCGGGACCTGGACGGCGCGCTGACGGAAGCCGTGACCGGCGGGACGCCGGTGCTCGGGATCTGCCTCGGCCTGCAGATCTCGCTCGACCGCTCCGAAGAGAACGACCAGGCCACGCTCGGCATCATCCCGGGGGAGGTCCGCCGCTTCGCACTCTCGGATCCCGCGCTCAAGGTGCCGCACATGGGCTGGAACGAGGTCCGCGTGGTGCGTGACCATCCTCTTCTTGCAGGTATCGTTCCGGGGGACGAGTTCTACTTCGTGCACGCTTACTACCCCGTGCCGCGGCAGGACGGCGTCGTGTGCGCCGTGGCGGACTACGAGGGCGACTTCTGCTGCGCGCTCGGTTCGGCCAACTACTTCGCGACCCAGTTCCATCCCGAGAAGAGCGGCCGGGTCGGACTCCGCCTGCTAGAAGGGTTCGCGCGCTGGGACGGCGATGCTTAGCAAACGCCTGATCGCGTGCCTCGACGTGCGCGACGGCAAGCTCGCCAAGAGCGTCCGCTTCGTCGACACGAAGGACATCGGGGACCCGGTCGAGAAGGCGCGGGAGTACTATCTCGACGGCCTCGACGAACTCGTCTTCTACGACATCACCGCCTCGAGCGACAGGCGTTCGATCATCCTGGACGTGGTGGAGGCGGTGGCCGAGCAGGTGTTCATTCCGCTCTCGGTGGGAGGCGGCGTGCGCTCCGTGCAGGACGCCACGGACCTGCGGCTGGCGGGCGCGGAGAAGATCAACGTCAACTCGGCGGCGGTGCGTCGGCCGGCCCTCATCGCCGAATGCGCGGCGGCGATCGGCAACCAGAACGTCGTGCTGTCCATGGACATCCGGCGCGTGGGCGAAAGTCCCGAGTTCCCGTCGGG
>VXNE01000486.1 GCA_009840715.1 Gammaproteobacteria bacterium | reverse complement strand
CACTGGCCACCGCAGGGGCCCGCACGCGACCGCTCACTGCTCCCGACGACCTCTCGGCGACTCTCGATAACTGTAGTTATCGAGAGTCAAATGCGGCCTCGCGTCTCACCGGCACGGAGGCCATCCCATGCTCGAAGATTCGGCTTCCCGCAGTGCTTTCGGCGCGGCGGACAAGACCCCCGTTGAGGAACTCGCTGGTAGCTGCGCGCACGCGGCGAAGGGCGGACTGAGCGAAAACACGGAGCGGGCACTGAGGTCCGACCTGACGATCTACGCCGCGTGGTGCGACGCGCGTGGGCTGGCGGCGCTGCCGGCCAGCCCGGATACGATCGCGGCGTTCGTCGACGACATGGCAGCGTCGCGTGCGCCCGCGACGGTGCGGCGCTACGTCGCCAGCGTCGCCGCCGCGCACCGGTCGATCGGGCAAGGCAAGCCCGCCGGCGGCGAGGTGGTCAAGCGCGCGCTACGGCGCATGCACAGGCGGAAGGGCCGGCGGCAACAGCAGGCAGGCGGGCTCACGTGGCCGCTGCGCGAGCGGCTTCTCAAGGTGCCCGGAGACCGGCTGATCGACGCGCGCAACCGGGCGCTGCTAGCGGTCGGCTACGACACCATGCTGCGACGCTCCGAGCTTGTGGAGCTCCAAGTGGCTGATCTGGTTGTGGAAGTGGACGGGGCGGCGACCGTGCTGGTACGCCGCGGCAAGGCCGATCCGGAGGGGCGGGGCGCCGCCGTGTATCTGGCGGCGGACAGCGTGGTCCTGGTCCGGAAATGGCTCGGGCGCGCTGGCATCGACGACGGTCGGCTGTTCCGCTCCCTGTGTCGGGGCGTCCTCGGCGAACGCCTCGATGCGAGCCAGGTGCCGCGGATCTACAAGGACATGGCGAGGCGTGCGGGACTGCCCCCGGAAGTGGTCGACGGACTGTCCGGCCACAGCACGCGGGTCGGGCCGGCGCAGGACATGATCGCCTCGGGGATCGGCCTGCCGGCGATCCTGCACGCCGGCCGGTGGAAGACCACGACGATGGTCAACCGCTACGGCGAGCGGCTGCTGGCGCGGCGAAGCGGCGCGGCGCTACTGGCCCAAATGCAGCGACGCTAACCTCGGCCGGGCCTTGGGCGAATTCGCGGCCTGGACCGGCCCACTGGCGCCTTGCTTCGGCTCGGAGGGGGCCCCGCGAAGTCCCTGAGACCGGCGCTCGAATGACGCGCGGGCTTCGGACCCGTCGGCGCTTGCGGGTGTGGTCTCTCCAGTCGCAACAGCCCCGCAGAAAGTCCGGAAAACCGTTCAAAAAGAATAAGTTAGGTGCTGACAGCCTGCTTGGCAGTGGTGGCTGGGGGATCGCTTCCAACGCCGAACTATCACTTGTTGACCCGCCGACTCTCGATAACTACAGTTATCGGGAGTGCAACCGGCACCGCTTCCCTCGGCACATACTGCGAGACTTCTGTCGGAAACTGCTGAGTTTCCATGCCTTTTCTGGACCGCTGACGGTCGGGGCCCCGCCGCAGAGCGCCAATCTTCGCCAGTACCGAAGATACGCGGAATGCGCGCCGCCGCAACCCGCCGTTGCGCCAGCCCGCCACACCGTCGGCGGCCCTCCCGTCCGCCCTTGAACCGCGTCGACTCGCCGGCGGCGCCGGTCCGGAACGTCGGCCGCGTGAAGGCCTGCACGTAGCCGCCGTCCGCGGGATGGCCGTCTCAGTCGATATGCCTGGCCATGCTCAGGCGCTCCTCCAGTTCGAAGCCGAGCCCCTCGTAGAACGCGCGAACCTCGACGGTCGTCGCCCGGATCTGGAGGTTGACCTTCGTGCAGCCAGCAGCATGTCGTCGGCCACGGCAAGCTTGGCGTCGAACACCTTCGGCGGGGCGTTGTGCGGGGGATCGTCCGGGAAGACCGTTTCCCAGAGTGCGACGACGCCGGATCGGTCGGCGCGGACGGCGGGTCGTATGAGCATCTCTTCGGTTCGTGAATGAGGTCAGTGAATGACACCCTTCAGGCGCGGGTCCAGCACGTCGCGCAGCGCATCCCCCACGAAGTTGAACGCCAGCACCAGCAGGAAAATGGCGACTCCCGGGACGATCGACAGCAGCGGCTGACGGTCGAGCATCGGAAACGCCTGCTGCAGCATGGAGCCCCACGTGGGCGTCGGCGGCTGCACGCCCACGCCGATGAAACCCAGCGCCGCCTCGGTGAGGACGGCGTAGCCCATGGAGAGCGTCGCCTGCACGATGACCGGCGCGATGCTGTTCGGCAGGATGTGCTTGAGGATGATGCGCACGTGGCTCATCCCGCCCGCCTCGGCGGCTGCGACGAAGTCGAGTTCCCGGATGGTGAGCCCCTGGCTGCGCACAATGCGCGCCATCCAGGGGACGTTGGCGATGCCGATGGCGACGATTACCGTGGCGAGCGAACCGCCCATCGCCGCCGCCAGCCCCACCGCGATCAGCAAGCTCGGGAACACCACCAGGGCGTCCATGCCGCGCATGACGATGTCGTCGACCAGTCCGCGGAAGTAGACGGAAACGAGGCCGAGCGGGGCGCCGATCACGACACCGAGGCCCACGGCGCCGACGCTCACCATGAGCGCCACCTGCGCGCCCTCGATGAGCCGCGCGAGGGTGTCGCGGCCGAGACGGTCCGTGCCGAGCCAGTGCTCCGACGTCATGCCGGAAAGCAGGTTCTCGAAGTCCATCTCCTGCGGGTCGACCGGGACGACCCAGGGCGCGAACAGGGCCGCGAAGAGGGTGAGGGCAATGACGACCGCGCCAAAGACCGCCTGGGGAATGCGCGCGAGCTTCAGCACGACATCGACGGAGGGCCGGTGATGCGGGGACGCCGACTCCACCGGCGCCGACGCGGCCGCGATGGTCGCCAATGGCCTATCGATCATCGTACTTGATCCGCGGATCCAGCCACGCGTACGCGACGTCGGTGACGAGGTTGGCCACCAGTACGGCGAGCGCCATCAGCAGCACCGCGCCCTGGGCGGCCAGGAAGTCGCGCATGAAGATGGCCTGCACGAGGAACTGCCCCATGCCGGGGATGCCGAAGAGCGTCTCGATGACGACGGCCCCGGCGAAGATGCGGCCGGTCTGCAGGCCGAACACCGTCACCACGGGCAGGAGGGCGTTGCGCAGGGCGTGGCGCCAGATGACCGCCTTCTCGCGCATGCCCTTGGCGCGGGCGGTGCGCACGTAGTCCTGGGCGAGCACCTCGAGCATGGCGGAGCGGCTCTGGCGCATGATGATCGCGCTGCTCGTGATGCCGAGGGCGAACGCCGGCAGGATCATGTAGCGGATGCCCTCGAGGGGGTCCTCGAAGATGTCGACATAGCCCTGTGTCGGCAGCCAGCCGAGCGTCACGCCGAACAGCAGGATCGCCATGATGCCGAGCCAGAAGTTGGGGATCGCGACCCCGCCGATGGAGAGCACCGTCGCCACGTAGTCGATGGGACGGCCCCGATAGACGGCCGACGCGATGCCCGCCGGCACGGCGATCAGGACAGCCATGATCCAGGCGACCACGCCAAACTGCAGGGTCACGGCCGCCCGGGTGCCGAGTTCCTCGACGACGGGCCGCTGGTTTTGCGTGGAGCGGCCAAGGTCGCCCTGCACGGCCTTGCCGAGCCAGATGGCGTACTGGACCGGAATCGCCCGGTCGAGGTTGTGTTCCTTGCGGATGAGTTCGAGCTGCTCCTCGTCGAGGGACTCGCCCGGCCCGACGAGGGCGCGTGCCGGGTCGCCGGGAATCGCGTGCATGAGCCCGTGCACCAGGAACGTCACGATGAGCAGCACCGGCACCATCTGGAGCAGGCGTCGCAGGAGGTAGCGCCACATGGCGGGCTAGCCGGAGCCGACGGTCATGGCGGGCTGTCCTCGCCCGCGATCCAGATCTCGCGCAGGTTCATCTTGCCGTCCCAGCCCATCAGGCGGTCCAGGTTCCGCACCCGAAGCGGCGCTGCCGCGTAGTTCACGCCGTAGATGAGCGGCACGAACCAGGTCTCCCGGAGCACGAGGTCGTTGAGCTCGAGGTAGACCCGCTTGCGCGAAGCGAGGTCGTAGAAGGAGGCGCCGCGCTCGACGAGAGCGTCGATGTCCGGGCGCGGCAGGTTGGCGGCGTTGTAGTAGCCGTCGCTCTTGAAGGCCAGGGACGCCAGCCAGTCGGGTTCGGGATAGCGGCTCCACCCGGTCATGTAGAGGGGGTACTGGCGGCCGTGGAAGAAGCGCTCCGTGGCGACGCCGGCGTTCAGCACCTCGATGTCCATGGTGATTCCGACCCGGCGCAGCATCGCGCGCACGATCTCCGCCGCCGGGATGTGCAGGGCGTTGTTGTTGGTGGCGGCGGTGAACTCGAACCCGTCGGGCTTGCCGGCCTCGCGCAGGAGCTGCCGCGAACGTTCGGGATCGTAGGCCGGTCGCGCGGTGCTCGGCTCGTGGGCCCACGCGCCGACGGGCCACATGCCGGAGTCGGCCAGGATCGCGTTGTCGAAGTAGATGGCCGTGTTGATGGCCCGGGGGTCGATGGCGTGCATCACGGCGCGCCGCAGGCGCGGGTCGTCGAGCGGCGCCATGGCCACGTTGAAGGCGAAGACGTGGGCGATGCTGCCGCCCGGCATGGTCTCGATCCGGAAGCGGCGGTCCCGGCGGAACGTGGACACGTCCTTGTAGGGCAGGTAGGCGACATCGATCTCGCCGGTGCGCAGCGCCGAGACCAGCACCGTCTCGTCGCGGATCACCCGGATCGTCACCTCGTCCAGGTAGGGCAGGCGGTTGCCGGCCTCGTCGACGCCCCAGTAGTCGTCGTTGCGCACGAGGTGGACGGCGGTGCCGGTGACGACGCCCGCGACGCGGAACGGACCGGTGCCGGATGGGTTCCAGCCATAGTCTCTGCCGAGCTCCCGTACGGCGCCCGGGGAGTTCATGACCCCGCCCCGGTCGGCGAGCATGTTGAGCCCCGCACCCCACGGCCGCTTCAGGTTGAGGCGGACCCGGTGCTCGCCCAGCACGTCGACCGAGTCGATCACCGTCATGGAGGCGCGGGGGGTGGCCATCGTCGCGGGATCGAGAATCCGCTCGACGTTGAACTTGACCGACTCGCCATTGAACGGCGTGCCGTCGTGGAAGCGGACGCCCTGGCGCAGTTCGAACGTGATGGCGTGGGGGGCTTCGGAAATCTTCCAGGAGGTCGCGAGAGAGGTCGCGGGCCTCGGCGTGAGGTCGGGATCGGCGTCGACGAGCTGGTCGAAGATCTGCCGCCAGTAATAGGCGTCGCCCCCCGACCGGCCGAGCACGGCGTCGAGGGACATGGGTTCGTTGGTGTAGGCGATGCGGAGGTGGCCGCCGTACTGCGGTTGTTCGGCGAACGCGGCCGTGGCGAGCGCCAGCATGAGGGCTCCCATGACCCGGTGCTGGACCCTGCCGATTGCGTCCCTCGCCGTCCCCACGGCTGCAGCC
>VXNE01000031.1 GCA_009840715.1 Gammaproteobacteria bacterium | reverse complement strand
TCCTCGAGATCCTGCGGTCGGCCGCTGGCGCGCTTCATGTCGATCAGGTCATCGACGGCGAGGACCTGCACCGGGCCCTCGGCGAGTTCCACCGTGGTGGTGCGCTTGCCGGCCAGGTCGTACGCGATAACGAGGTCCACCTGCTCCGACGGTTCCTCGGGGTTGTAGAAGTTCCACGCGACCAGGCCGCGCTCCGAGATGTACTCGTCCCGGAACGCGTGGACCTCGTGCGCCGTCAGGGGCAGCCGTGACACGAGGCCGATTCCTGTCAGGGCCGCCTCGGCGGCGCGCAGGCCCTGGTGCGACCAGGGCAGCGCCACGTCGATGTCGATGGTCCCCCGCACGGCCCCGTGCAGGGCCACGGCGTAGCCGCCCACGATCGCGTAGCGGACCCCGGCGTCGCGGAGGGCTCCACAGATGCGTTCCAGAGAGGTCACGAAGAGGAGTATATACGCGCATATACATCCGCGCCGGTCTCACTCCGAGCCATACACCCCGTCGACGTAGTCCACGACGATCCGGTCGAATGCCTCCGGCTGCTCGTAGAATGGCCAGTGTCCGCTGTCCTCGATGATCGCCAGCTCGCAGGACGGCATGCTGCCCTGGAAGAACGTGTGGTTGCGCAAGGGCGTGATCGGGTCGTCCGCGCCGCAGACGGCGAGACAGGGCGTGCGGACGGCCCACAGCCGGGACAGGAAGTCGAAGGAGTCGTCCGCGATCCAGTCCCGGTAGACGAGTTCCGGCGAGACGTCGCCGAGATCCCGGTAGACCTGGTCGATGACGGTGTCGGGTGTGCGCGGAGAGTAGGTCCAACGGCGGTCCAAAGGAGGGACTTCCACGCCCGAGGCCGCGAGGCGCGCGGCATCGAGCACTTCGGGCGCCACGCGCAAGCGCCCGCCGGTGTCGACGAGCACCATCGCCGCGAGGCGGTTCGGGTGATAGACGGCGTAAGTGAGTGCGATCGCGCCGCCGAGGGAATGCCCCACGATCACGAAGCGGTCCCAGCCGAGATGTTCGACGAGGCCCTCGATGACGAAAGCGTGGTCGGCCGTTCCCCGGAAGCCCGCTCCGCTGGATCCGCCGTGACCGGCGAGGTCGACGCAGACGTACCTGCAATCAGGCGGCAGGCTCTCGCAGTGCCTGGCCCACACGCCGGCGTTGCAGCCGGTGCCATGGACGTACAGCAGGCGCTTCGCCGCGTCCTGCGGACCTCCCTGGACGAAATGGATGTCGAGTCCGTCGATCCGGTGCGTAGGCATGGCGCGAGCCCCTCCGTTATTGCGGCGGGTACGCGTGCGCCCGCGCCACCGTCTCGTCGAGTTCCACCCCCAGTCCCGGTGCGGCGGGCGGGATGATGAAGCCGTCCTCCCACTCGAAGGGGCGCTCAAGGATCTCGGCGTGGAACCCGTCCAGCCGGCCGATGCTCTCCTGGATAAGGAAGTTCGGCGAGCAGGTGTCGAGCTGGATGTTGGCGGCCAGCTCGATCGGCCCGCAGTACAGGTGCGGCGCGATCTGTGCATAGTGGGCCTCGGCCATCCCGGCGATCTTCTTCGCCTCGAGGATGCCTCCCACGCGCCCCAGGGCCGGCTGCAGGATCGCCGCGGCCTGCTGTTCGAGCAGCAGCCGGAACTCGTACTTGGTGGCCAGCCGTTCGCCGGTAGCGACCGGGATGGTGGTGTGGCGTGCCACGCGCGCCATCTCGTCGACGTTCTCCGGCGGCACCGGCTCCTCGAACCAGAGCGGGTCGAACTGCTCGACGCGGCGCGCGAAGCGTACGGCGCCCGACGTGGTGGTCTGGCCGTGCGTCCCGATCAGGATGTCGCACCGGCCCCCCACGGCCTCCCGCACGCTGCGGACCACCGCCTCCGCGTTGTCGAGCCGGTCCAGGGGCGGTTCCCGCGGGTCCTTGTTGCCCATGACATCGATCAGCGGGTCGAACTTGACGGCGGTGAAACCCTGCTCGACGCAAGCGGTGGCCGAGGCGGCCGCCTGTTCGGGATCGGTGAACGGCGAACGCCGGGGTCGCTGGTCGGGATCGGGATGCAGGTACGTGTAGGAGCGCAGCCGGTCGTGGTACCGGCCGCCGAGCAGGTTGTAGATCGGCTGTTCGAGCGCCTTGCCGACGATGTCCCAGCAGGCCATCTCCAGCGCGCTCAGCACGCCGAGCACGGCGTGGTCCGGATGCTGGTGGGCGACGAGGCGTTCGTACCCCTCGCCGTAGTACGCGCGCCGCCACAGCCGTTCGATCTGAAACGGGTCTTCACCGACGGCATAGGTCTCGCCGAAGTCCTCGATCATGCGGGCCACGGTGAGGGGATGGAAGGGCACCTGGTAGACCTCTCCGTAGCCGTGGATGCCGTTGTCGGCGGTCAGCTTCACGAATATCCACACGCGGCCGCCCCGGTGCGGCGGCGGGGTGGCGACGACGAACGTCTCTACGTCGGTGATCTTCACGGTGAACCCTCTGGTGGCGGTTGGTGGCGGTGTCGCTGCGCGACGATAACGGATACCGCGCCCGGGCAGCTACAATCGGGACACTCGCCAGAGGAGGGGAAGGCCATGCGGCTCAACGTGAACGGCACGGAGCACGAACTCGAGGGCGTCGATCCGAGCGCACCGCTCCTGTGGGTCCTGCGCGACGGATTGGGACTGGTCGGGGCCAAGTTCGGCTGCGGCATCAGCCAGTGCGGCGCCTGTACCGTGCTGGTGGACGGCGAGCCGGTGCGTTCCTGCTCGTATCCCGTGGCCGCGGCCGTCGAGGCCGAGGTGTCCACCGTGGAGGGGCTCGCCGAGCCCGGGGGCGAACTGAGCGCGGTGCAGCAGGCCTGGGTCGACCTCGACGTCGCCCAGTGCGGCTATTGCCAGGCGGGACAGATCATGGCGGCCGAGGCGTTGCTGCGGTCGAACCCGTCGCCCACCGACGCGGACATCGACCGGGCCATGGCCCCGAACCTCTGCCGCTGCGGCACGTACCTGCGCATTCGGAAGGCGATCAAGGTGGCCGCGGCACAACGCGCCGAAGGAGGTCGGTCATGAAGACAGCAATGGACCTTCCTGTCGAGATCGAAGAAGCGGTGAACGGAATCGAGCCGATCCGCATCGCGAAAATCGGTCGGCGAGAGTTCCTCAAGCTCACGGGCCTGGTCGGCGGCGGGCTGATGCTCTCGTTCACGGGCCTCCGGGCCGCCGCGACGGGTGGCGCCCTGCACCCGAACGGATTTCTGCGCATCGACTCCGAAGGCATCACCCTCTACGCCAAGAACCCGGAGATCGGCCAGGGCGTCAAGACGTCTCTGCCGATGATCGTCGCCGAGGAACTGGATGCGGCCTGGGAAGACGTCGCCGTCGCGCAATCACCGATCGACGAAGCGACTTACGGCCCGCAGGTTGCGGGCGGCTCGAACTCGATCCGCGTGAACTGGGACCTGCTGCGAACGGCCGGAGCCACGGCCCGCGCCATGCTGCTCGGCGCGGCCGCGGTGCGGCTTGGCGTGCCTCCGGCGGAACTTGCGACACGCGACAGCCATGTCGTGCACGAACGGACCGGCACGCGGCTCCACTACACGGACTTGGCGGACGCGGCCGCCGCGATGCCGGTTCCCGACGCGAGTAGGTTGCCGCTGAAGGCTCCTGACCAGTACCGTTTGCTCGGCACGCGCATCACCGGCGTCGACAACGAGGCGCTGGTGCGCGGCGAGCCGCTGTTCGGCATTGACCAGTCGCTCCCCGGGATGAAGTACGCCGTGTACCAGAAGTGCCCGGCGCAGCGTGGGCGCGTCAAGTCCTTCAATGAAAGTGAAATCAGACAGTTGCCAGGAATACATGATGTATTTTCCCTGGAAGGCAACGGCAATCCCCTGGAACTGATGCCCGGCGTCGCCATCGTGGCAGACTCCACTTGGGCCGCGCTCTCGGCGAAGCGGCAGCTCCGGGTGGACTGGGACGAGACCGACGCCGCGCAGGACAGTTGGAGCGACGCGGTGGCCCAGGCCGGACGGCTCCGCCGCGAAGCCGGCGCGACCCGGGTCGTGGAGAGCGGCGATGTCGATGCCGCGCTCGCCGGAAGCGCGCAACGCCTCGAGTCCTTCTACACTTATCACTTCGCGAGCCACGCGCAGCTCGAACCGCAGAACTGCGTGGCCCGGTTCGCGAACGGGGCCGTCGAACTCTGGGCGCCGACCCAGACGCCGCACCGCGGCATCGACAACGTCGCCAACACCCTGGGCATTCCGGCAGATCGTGTGACCGTCCACCAGACGCGCTGTGGCGGAGGCTTCGGACGGCGGCTCTACAACGACTTCATGTGCGAGGCTGCCGCCATCGCGACGCGCGTCGACGGTCCGGTGAAGCTCCAGTGGACGCGCGAAGACGACATGTCGCACGACCTGTTTCGGGCGGGCGGCTTCCACCAGCTCGAAGGATCACTGGACGCGGAAGGCAGCGTCACCGGCCTCCGCGACCACTTCATCACGTTCGCCGACCGGGGCCGTCCCGTCAGCGGCGGGAGCTTCAGGCCCGGCGTCTTCCCGAGCGGCCTCATAGACAACCTGCGCCTCGAGGAGACGGCGCTCGAATGGCGCACCCGGTGCGGGGCGTGGCGGGCGCCGTTCTCCAATGTCTTCGGCTTCGTCATCGAGAGCTTCGTCCACGAGCTGGCGACCGCCGCCGGACGCGATCACCTGGAGGTGATGCTGGAAATCTTCGGGGAACCGCGCTGGCTGGACCCCGGCAATCCCCGGGCGCTGCACACGGGCCGTGCGGCCGGCGTCGTCCGCCTCGCGGCGGAGCGGGCCGGCTGGGGGCGCGCCATGCCCGCGGGCCGGGGCCTCGGTCTCGCGTTCTACTTCAGCCACGCCGGCCATGTCGCGGAGGTGGCCGAGGTCAGCGTGGACGCGGAGAAGAAGATCAAGGTCCACCGGGTCACGGTCGCGGCGGACGTGGGGCCCATCGTCAACCTCTCAGGGGCGGAGAACCAGCTCGAGGGGTCCGTCATCGACGGTCTGTCCACGATGGCCGGCCTGGCGGTGACGTTCGAGAACGGCCGCGTGGAGCAGTCCAATTTCGACGCGTATCCCATGCTGCGCATGCCGGAAACGCCGGAGGTCGACGTCCACTTCGTCGCGAGCGACTTCCCGCCGAGCGGCCTGGGTGAACCGGCCCTGCCGCCGCTGGCCCCCGCCGTGTGCAACGCGGTCTTCGCGGCGACCGGGCATCGCATCCGGACGCTGCCGATCAGCGAAGAGGGATTCTCGATCGTCTGAAGGCTAGCGGGGAACGGTTGTGCCCATACTGAGGCTCCGGTCGATGGTCACCGGTGGGCTCTTCGCGCTCGCATGTGCGTCGCCGGCGCACGCGGCGGCAGCCGCCGATGCCGGCAGCGAGGAAGCGAGCGCCGGCGCCCTGCCCGAAGGCATCCTGAGCGACCGAAACGGCGACGGAGTGCTGACCGAAGACGAAGTCATGCCC
>VXNE01000674.1 GCA_009840715.1 Gammaproteobacteria bacterium | reverse complement strand
TTCACGCTCGGCGGAATGGGCTCCGCGACCGCCAACTTCTACAACGACGCGTTCCGGCGGGCCGGTTACGACGAGGACGCGCGCGCCGTGCAGTCCCTGTGGCTCGCCGGCCGGCGCGACGCGGCCGCGCAGCGCGTGCCCGACGCGATGGTGACGGAATTCCAGGCGCTCGGGACCCGGGACATGGTTGCCGAGCGGCTGCGCATGTATCGCGCAGCGGGCGTGACGACGCTGAAGCTCGGCCTCGACAGCGCCCCGCTCGGCCAGGGCCGCTTCGAACTGCTGGAGAACATTGTCGACCTGATGGAGGCACTCGAGTGAAGCTCTACATGGTGCCGCTGGCGCCGAACCCGACGAAAGTGATGCTCTACATCGCCGAACGCGGCGAACTCGGCACCGAGATGGGCATCGAGCAGATCGTGGTGAACACGGTGAAGGGCCGCCACCGCGAGCCCGAGCACCTGGCGCGGAACCCGTTCGGGACGCTGCCCGTGCTCGAACTCGACGACGGCAGCTACTTCGTCGAGTCGCTGGCGATCATCGCGTACCTGGAGGACAAGTTCCCCGACGGCGCCCTGCTCGACGGCAGCCCCGAGGCGCGCGCCCGTGCGCGCGACGTCGAACGCATCGTGGACCTGCGCGTCGCCGGTCCCATGGGAGCGTACGGACACGCGAAGAACTCTCCACTCGGCCGGCCGCCGGACCCGGAGAAGGCGGCGCAGATGGAGGCCAGCGTCCAGGCCCCGCTCGACTACCTCGAAGGCCTCCTCGACGACGGGCGCCCCCTCCTGCTCGGCGAGCGCGTGTCCATCGCCGACTGCACGCTGGCCGCGCCGCTGCAGTTCCTGCGTTTCGTGGAGGCGGATCTCTTCGGCGATCGTCCCCTCCTGCGCGCCTGGGACGAACGCTACCGGGCACGGCCGGCGGCGCAGAGCGTGCTGCGGTGGTAGGCCAGGGGCTGGCGCCGTCCCGACGCGCCACTGCGAGAGCATTGGCCACTCCCGCCGATTTCTTCGTAACAAATTGATTTTAATATAAAAAGTAAAGTTAAGGTACCACGTTGGTATTTGTCGTACATGCACGACACATCACATTGGTAGCCCCTGGGCACGTCCGCTCCATGAGCGGCTCCCGGAGCCCGGCACCGAGGAAGATCAACGGGTCGACGAACGGCGTCGCTCGCGCTCGGAGGGCCATCACGGCGAGGCGAGGAGCCGCCACGGTCCGGCCCCCAATCCCTTCCGCACAACTCGACCCACACGCCGGTATTGCGCGCGAACGGCCCGAGGCTCCGTGTGGTCCCGTCGACTCCTTCCCGCCACACACCGCTCAGTCGAACTGTTCAGGCAGCGGCATACCAGTCTCGCGGAGCATGTCGATCGCAGCCGGTGACAGGACGTCGAGCGACGGCGGGTCGTCGATCTCCGCCGGCCGGCCGACGCGGTCCCGCAGGACATTCGCGAGGTTCTCCGTCAACGTGACGTACTCGGACACCAGGGACATCGGCTTACCCCGAATCTCGATCTCGCCCTGCGCGTTGTAGTCGGTGACGCGTGCGCCTTCCGAGGTCATCGGGAAGCGGCGCTTGACCCATCCGACGCCTTCGCTGAACTCCCGCAGGGGCGCGCCCGGCTCGAACCGGTCCGCGGTCGCTTCGAGCCCATTGCGGTCCGTCGCCGCCAGCAGGAACCGCCAGAACTGCCCGTAGACCGCGTTCTGGTTATCGACGTCGACCTCGACGTCCGAGTTCCGAATGGCTTCCGTCACTTCCGCGTGGACGTGGGTCAGGGCCGAACGCACCTGCTCCGGCTCCAGGCGCTCTCCCAGTCGTGAGACATCGTTGCCGACAGCCACGAGTGCGGCACCCATGTGCGGGACGAGTGCGGGTGCAGTGCCGTCGTGCAGCACCTGCTCTCTGAGCGCCGCCTTGGTGTCGCCGTCAAGGGGCAGCGAATCGACAGCCTGCACGGCCTCCGCCCGCCTGGCTACGAATGCGGTGGCGGTTCGCTCGGCGATGGAACGGAGCTTTGCCTCGTCGACCAAGGACGGCGCATCCAGTTTCGCCAGGGCCTCCTGCACCTCCCTGGTCAACCCGTTGACAACGCCGGGTTCAAGCCGCTCCGTCCGCAGCGGCAGGTCGCGCTCCCTCGCAGCATCGGCGAGCGCCTGTGCGGCCATGGACCCGGGCTCCCGGAAGGAGAGCTTCTCGACGGCTCCGGCACGCGCGGACGTGTAGGCGGCGTTCACCGCGTTGCGCACCACCGTGTCGAGGACCCGGTTCGCATCCTCCGTGGTCACCAACCGCCTGTCGCCGTCGCCAAGGGCGGTGAGCTGTTGCTGCAACCGGCGCGCCACGTGGTCCTCGTCAACCAGCGAGGCCACGCCGCGTGAGCCCCAACCGAGCGGCATCCGAGCCGCCTCGTGCCGGATCTTCACCTGCAACCGTGTGGGGCCCGTACGGTTGATCGGCTTGCCGAAACTCGCCGCGATCCGGGCGTTCGCGCGACGGAAATCGGTCGACAGGCGATCCGCATGGTCGATCGACGCCGCGACATGTCTTGCCTTCAGCGGCGTCCCCCGCTTCAGCGCGGACTTGACGTCGTCGGAGGAGGTCACGATGTGCGCTATCTCGGACCCGTACCGCGATCGCAGCGCACTCAGGAACCGGTTGGCGGTTTCCCGATTGCGGCCGGTGCGCAACCGGCCAATCCAGCGCACCAGGCGTCCGGTTCGCGTGGTCGCGGACGTCCGGTCCGAGGTGACGGACACCTGGGCGTCTGCGTGCTGAGACCGCGTCGCATGAAGGAAGTGCTCAAGCTTGATCATCTCGCTACTCCGTCCCCACGGTGACCTGCATCGCAGGACCTGGGCGGCTGGCATCCCGTGCTCGGATCGGTACGTGTCCCCACGCCTCTCCTTGCACGCCTGTCACGAGGAGCGGCCACACGACCAACCGCGACTCGCAATGGAACGGCACGCCAGGATCAATTGCCTGAAGTACGGTCAAGGACCGCGGGAACCGCAATGCCGTTGGACGCAACGGTACGAGATGTGTCTGGCAACTTCCAGTCGGCACGTCGATGGAGAGGAATGACGGCGGAGACTACGCCGGTGCCGCGCGTTCGGGCAGGACCCGCGTCTCCAGCCGCACCCTCGTCTGCGATCCGTACCCGCGAACGGACGGTTCTGCGGGCGCCAGACCTTGGCTCTGCCGATCGACGGGCTGGAGAGCGCGTGGGTGAGTGTCAGTGTCAGACGAAAATTGCACTGTTGGACCCATGGACCTGCGCCGCTTGAGTCGCCAGTCACTTTGGGGCGCAGGCCCCGTGAGTTAGGCGAGATCGCCCGGCTGGGGGCCGGCCGACGACGCCCGCGCGCCGTTCGCTTTTGAAGCGGCCGGGCGGCGCGCTGAGCACCACCCTCGACTCGGGCAACGGGATCATGCGGGAGAGCGCCATGCTGCGGCCTGCCCCGCCGAGGGCATCGTGGCGATCGTCTCGAGGGGTCCTTCGCGCCTGCACAACCCGCTCGCTTGCATACCCCCGGCGGCCGGTGCACACTCCTTCGCGCCGAATCCGCCGGTTCAGGACAAATGCTTGGCAGAAGGACAGCGGCGCCCAGGTGCGGCGTTGCTCTGGCGGCAAGTCGCGCACGCTGTGGCGACGGGCTTGAGAGTGCCGCAACACCGTCTGAAGGGGCATCTGCCCCACAGGACGTCTCCCCGAACCGGAACGCCGGTGCCCGGGCCCGGCCCTCCTCGCGGGTCACCGGGGTCGTCACGCGCAGGCGCCCGGTAGCGCGACGGACCGTGTGCCAGGCCGTGCCGCCCCCACCGTGCAACAGGAGAAGTGCCCATGACCGAAGACGAAGCCCGGCAGGGCCGGATCGACAAGCTGATCGCCGAAATGGAGTCCACGATCGCGGAGGCGCAGGCCACCTCGAGCCGGATGGCCGGACTGTTCCGCGAAGTCGGCATCGAGGACGAGACCGTCCTGCGCGAGATGGTGCGCAGCGACCGGTGCTCGCCGGCGCTACGGACCATGGTCGAGGAGGACATCGCCCGCCTCGACCGTGAGCTCAAGGAGTCGGACACCGCGCTGCTGCGGGATACCGGCGGTCGCGCGGGTGCGAAGCCGCACCGCAGGACGCGGCGCATGACCCGAATCTAGGAACGGACGGAACCGAAGATGTCAGACGTACCAGCAGTCTCCCCCTCGACGGGTGGAACCGGCGCCCCGGCCGGGACCGGCGACGACACCCGCGCCGGTGCGGTCGCCAACGATCACCAGGTCCACTACGTGGCCGGCGAGCACCGGTTCGAAACCATGCTCGATGGCAAGCCCACGACGCTTTCGCCTCTCGAGGCGGTCTGCCTCGTACTCCAGAACCGCTACCTCGCCCTCAGTGACAGCACCGCGGAGAAGACCGCGGAGATGCAGGACCAGGTCAACCAGATCAACGAGGCCAACGACTGGGTGAACGCGCTGAAGGAGGCAGACAAAAACGACGGCTCCTTCACCAAGCCGTCGGGGAAGCCGAGCGACGCTCTAAGCAAGTGGATGAAGGACAACGGCATAGACCCCGACAGTATCGGGAGCGATCCGGATGCAGCGACGCTGCAAAGCCTCCAGACCAAGTTCACCAGCCGCGTCGACAGCCTCAGCAGCACCAACGAACTCAAGATGCTGGAACTCAAGACCGCCGTGAACAAGTCGCAGGAGGCGCTCACGGCCGCGGACGGTGTGCTGCAGGACCTGAAGCAACTCAAGCAGACCATCACCGGCAACATGGCGCGCTGAAGCCGCAAGGCCGGAACAAGACACGACAGGAGAGCGAACGCATTGGACGCGGACACATCCAAACTGGACCCGGACGTCCCGCAGGCGTCCACCATGTCGGCCGCCGTGGACGGGCTTCGGCACCTGCTCGGTGGCCACCCCACATTGGCGGCGGCCCGTGGCATTCCCGACACGGCCCTTGACAGCATCTACGGCGTTGGCCGCGAGCTGTACGCGAACGGCCACCACGCCGAGGCGCTGCGGAGTTTCGAAATGCTATGCCTCTACGACCACCAGAACGCGCGCAACTGGCAGGCGCTCGGTGTCTGCCGCCAGACGCTGCAGGACTACTCTGGCGCCGCCGAGGCCCTTGCCTTCGCCGTCGGGCAGGCCGCGGCGCCCGACCCTGCGGTGCAGGTGAACCTCGCCGAGTGCCTGGTGGCGGCAGGGGCCCAGGGCCCGGCAGAGGACATCGTGACCCAACTTGTTGGCGACGCGACGCTCGCAGAGCCGTGGGCGGGGAAGGTCCGGTTTCTGCAAGCGCAACTCGAAGAAATGCGGCGCGGCTCGTGAGGCGCGCCCTTCGAACGGCACCCGGAAGGAACACAACAGGAGTGGACCATGGTTGACCGCATCGACAGTTTCACCACCCCGGCCACGACCCCCGGCGCCGCCGCGCCCGAGGGGG
>VXNE01000495.1 GCA_009840715.1 Gammaproteobacteria bacterium | reverse complement strand
GTGTGGATGTTCGTCGCGCCAGGGGACCGGGAGCGGAGCTTCCGCAAGCTGGTGACGCTCTTGAAACCCCGGGGCGTGATCGCGTTCTCGCTACGGTGCCCCGTGGACCGCGCGCGGGGCATGTACCCGGTGGACAGGGAGGAGATCGAGGGGCTGGCGCGCCGCCACGGCGCGTACGTGGAAGCCGTCTCGGAGGTTGCCGACCTGTCCGGGAGGGCGGAGCTGTCTTGGCTGCGCGTCGTCGTGCGTCTGCCCGACGACGGGTCCGGCGCCCTGCCGCTGGTGAGGCGCATCGTGCTAAACGACAACAAGTCGTCCACCTACAAGCTCGGACTGCTGCGCGCGGTGTGCCGGGTCGCGCACGGCGCGGCCGGGTTCGCGCGGCACGCCGACGGACGGTATGTAGACGTTCCGCTGGGGCTCGTCGCGCTCTTCTGGATCAGGCTCTACCTGCCGCTGCTCTCCGGCGACCTGCCGCAGAGCCCTTCGAACAGGAGGGCCTTCGAACGCATCGGGTTCGCGGGAGCGCCGTTGCGCGCGCTCTCGGGAGCCTTGTCGCCGGTCGATCTGGCGCCCGGCGCGAGCATCACGGGCGACCGGGGCGCCATGCTGCATCGCGCGCTCCAGGACGCTTGCGCCACCATCGAGCGGATGCCCGCCACGCACCTGACCTGGCCCGATGATTCGCCGATCTTCCCGGTGCGGCGAGTCAGCAGGGTGGCGGCGCGCGGGGGCGTGCTCGACGAAGGTTACCTGCGAGCCTTCGGAACGCTGCGGGTGCCCGCGCACCTCTGGCGGGCGATGCAGCGCTACTCGGTCTGGATCGAGCCGGCGCTTGTGGAGGAGTGGATCGGGCTGACGGCCGGCTACGCCGAGCGGCAGTCGCGCACACTGGACGAGCGCGTGGTCCGGCGCACCATGCGGTGGTACGAGCCGGCGCGGGAAGTCGCCACCGCCAGGAGGCGCGCCGAAGTCGTGCTAGAGAGCAGGTCGCCGCTGCACTGCGTCTGGACCGGGAAGCGTTTGCGCAGGGACGGTCTCGACATCGACCACTGCTTCCCCTACTCCGCCTGGCCCTGCGACGATCTGTGGAACCTCATGCCCGCCGCGCGTAGCGTGAACCAGTGGAAGAAGCGCGAGCTGCTGCCTGACGACCGGACCCTGCGCGGCGCGAAGGACCGCATCCTCGAGTGGTGGAGTGTCGCCTACTGCTCCGAGGCCGCGCTCGACGAGCGTTTCCGCCTGGAAGCGCGTGCGCGGCTGCCGGCGCTCGGCACCAGCGAGGCCCCGGACGACATCTTCACGGCGATGTCGCTGCAGCGCATGCGGCTGTCGAACGACCAGCAGGTTCCGGAGTGGGCCGGCCCGACTCCGCCGACCTGAGCGGGCAGGGTACGATCACCGAACGCAACATTGGAACCGCCCATGACCGCACCGGTGCTCAGGATCTTCTCGTATCTCCCCAACCCGAGGGTCTGGAAGGCGCTGATCGCCGGCGATCTCTGCGGTGTCGAAGTCGAGGTGGTGGGCGACGAGCCCCCCAACCTGGGCAACTGGCTCTGGGACTACGACGCCCGGCCGCTGCCGGACGCGGAGCGCACGGCCGACAGCCCACACGCGCGGACGGGCCGCCGTGGCTTCTCGGGCACACTCTTCAAGACCGAAGCCTTCCTGGAGGCGCACCCGTTCGGCACCGTGCCGGCGGCGTTCGCTCCGGGCGGGGACGTGGGCGTCTTCGAGTCGAACAGCATCCTGCGGGCCGTGGCACGGGCGGGCGCGCACAACCGTCAACTCTACGGACGTGACGGCTACGAGGCGTCCCGGATCGACAGCTTCCTCGATGCCAACCTCGTGTTCGCCCGGGAGGCGCAGGTGTACCTGCTGGAATTGCGGGAACCGACGGCCGCTACCCACGCGCGCATGGCGGCCGCGTACGAGTTCTACCTGGCGGGCATCGAGAGCGCCCTCGGCCGCGCGGAATACCTGGCTGGCGACGGGCTCTCCATCGCCGACATCGCGTTCGTCTGCGACCTTGCCCAGTTCCTTGGCGAACGCCGCGGTCATCGGCGGCTTGCCTCCGTTGGGCTCAAGCCGGTCAGCCGTGACGGACGAGACGAGTACCCGCGCGCCTACGGCCACATGCTCGAACTCTGCGAGACGGACGCGTTCTCGACGTACTTCGAAGGCTACCTGGACCGCGCGGACTCAACGGCCTAGCGGCGGAGCCCGCCACTGCGCGGAACGGCAACCATGCTCGAGTGGCTCTTCAAGTACCCGTCGGACGTCTACCGCGAAGCGGAGTTCATGTTCGCGACCGGCCTCGCGCCGGCCTGGTGGGTCCTCATCGGCGCCGTCGCGGTCGCCCTGCTTGCGGCGAGCCTGTTGCGTCTGGCGCGTTTGGGAGGCCGCCTCGCCCGTTGGCCGGTCTCCCGACGCCTCGTCGTCTTCGGCTTCCAGGCGGCGACCCTCGGGGTGATCCTGGCCTTGCTGGCGGAGCCGACGTTGGTGGTCCGCCAGCTAAAGTCAGGGGCGAACACCGTCGCGGTGCTGATCGACGACTCCGAAAGCATGTCCCTGGACGCCGGCGGTGGGGAGTCGCGTCTCGCGCTTGCGCGGCGCCTCGCCGCAGGCGACATCGTGCCGGGCGTCGGCGAGCGCTCCAGCGTCGCCCTGTTCCGCTTCGCGGAAGGGGCGCGTCGCATCGAGTCGCTGGATGCCCTCTCGGCCGACGGCAATCGTACCCGCCTGGTAACGTCGCTGACCGAAGCCGTCACGACGTTCAACGCGGAGGCGCTCGCCGCCGTCATCGTCCTGACGGACGGGGCGGCCAATGCCGATGCGGGCGACGATCTGGGCGCGCTCCTCGCCGCCGGCGTGCCCGTTCACACGGTGGGCATCGGTCCGGAGGCGAACACCGGCGACGTGGAACTCTCCGCGGTGGAACTGCCGCGGACGGTGCCGCCCGGCAGCGAAGTGACGGCGCGGCTCACCCTGCGGCACGCGACCGCCGGCGACGTGCGGGTGCGGGTGCGCGACGGCGAGGCGGTGCTGGCGGCGCGGACAGTCGCGCTCCGAGAGGACGGCGCCGTCACGAGCGTCGACATCGCGGTCCCGAGTGGGCGGCCGGGCCTGCGGGAACTCAGCTTCGAGATCGAGCCGCCGCCGGGAGATCCGCTATCGCGCAACGATGTCCGCCGGCGGTTGCTCGATGTCGCCGAGCGCCGGCACCGCGTGCTCCATCTCGAGGGAGAGCCGCGCTGGGAGTACAAGTTCCTCCGCCGCGCGGTGGCCGAAGACGACGTGATGGATATCGTGAGCTGGCTCAGGACCACGCCGCGCAAGACCTATCGCCAGGGCGTCGCCGGCGCGGAGGAACTCGCGGAAGGGTTCCCGGACGAACTGTCGAAGCTGTACGCGTACGACGTGGTCGTCCTCGGCAGCCTGCCCGCCGCCGCCCTGGACGACGAGCAGCATGCGTGGCTCGAGTCTTTCGTCGGCAAGCGCGGCGGCGGGCTCCTGGCGCTGGCCGGCCGCGACGCGCTGGCGGACGGCGGCTGGGACGTCGCGCCGCTCGCAAAGGCGCTGCCGGTGACCCTCAAACGAGGCGAGAAACCCACCTACCGGTTCGTGGAAGGGACCGCGCATCCCGCGGTGGAGGGGCACGCCTCCCCGGTCGCGGCGCTCGGGGCGGGCGAGTCGGATGGCTGGGCGGGCCTGCCGAGGCTCGCGGACTACCAGGCGCTCGGTCCGCCAAAGCCCGGCGCGACGGTGCTGCTCGAGTGGGTCGGGGAGGACACCGTCGCGCCCCTGCTCATCGAGCAGCCCTACGGGTTCGGCCGCACTGCGGTCCTCGCGTCGGCGACCACCTGGCGCTGGCGCATGCGCACCCCGCCCGACGATCCCCGGCACGGGCTGTTCTGGAGACAGTTGCTGCGGCACCTGGCGCAGGCGGCGCAGCAGCGCGACCGGGTCACCGTGGAGGGCGGCCCCGATGCGCTCGCCGTACGCCTCGCACTGCGGGACCAGCGCTACGAGCCGGTTGCGGATGCGGACGTGCGCGCAATAGTCACCGGGCCGGACGGGGCGGCCTTCGAGGGGACGCTGGCGGCGGGCGCTGCTCGCGGCGCGTTCGAGGGGCTGTGGCGGCCCGGCGTTCCCGGGGTCTACCGAGTGGATGTGACAGCCCGGGCCGGCGGAGGCGAGCACCTGGCGACGCGCTTCGCCCGGGTGGGCGGCGAGGCGGTCGAGTACTTCGGGGCGACGCTGAACAGGCCCCTCCTCGAACGGATCGCGGAGGCGACAGGCGGCCGCTACTGGGAGCCCGGCAATGTCGGCGGGATCGCGCGGACGGTCGCGCTGGAGGGAGCCGGCGTGCAGGAGCGGCGCGCATTGCCACTTTGGGACGCGCCCTTCTTCTACGTGCTGATCGTGCTGTTGAAGTGCCTGGAATGGGGGCTGCGCCGCTGGTGGGGGAGCATATGAGCCGCGTCGCGCGCCCGGCGGGATGGCTGGCGCTCCTGGTCGCCACCGTCCTTCCGGCGTCCGCCGCGACACGCACGCTGGTCGTGTCCGGCCTTGGGGGCGAGGCGAAGTATGCGGAGGCGTTCATGGCCATCGCCGAGTCGGCCGCGGAAAGCGCGCGCGGGACGGGCGCGGAGGTCACGCTGCTGACCGGCGCCGCCGCGACCCGGGAGACCATTCGGGATGCGCTGGCAGAACTCGGGCGGGTGTCCACGGAGGAAGATGTCGCGGTCGTGCACCTCTTCGGCCACGGCAGCTACGATGGCGAGACCTTTCGCTTCAACGTACCCGGTCCGGACCCGACGGACGAGGACCTCTCGGACTGGCTCGGCGCACTACGCCCTGCGAGGCAACTCGTGGTGGTCGCCACCAGCGCGAGCGGGGCGCTCGCGGAACCGCTGCGCCGCGAGGGCCGAACGGTGATCGCGGCGACGAAGAGCGGCACGGAACAGAGCGCCGTCGTGTTCGGCGACTACTGGATCGAGGCACTGCGCGCGCTGTCGGCGGACACGAACAAGGACGGCGCCGTGGGTGCGACGGAAGCGTTCCGGTTCACGAACGCGGCGGTGGAGCGTCACTTCGAGGCGCGGGGGCTGATGGCCACCGAGCATGCGCGTATGGAGGGGCCGGAGTCCGGCATCCTCGTGTCCCGGCTCGAACCCGAGCGGCTGCCGGACGCCGGCGCGCGCCGGCTCGCGGCGCGTCGCGCCGAGATCGAAGAGGCGATCGCCGGCCTGCGCGACGAGAGGGACTCGATGGAGATCGATGCCTACTTCGCCCGGCTGCGGGAACTACTGCTCGAAATGGCCGTCATCGAGCGGGAGCTTTCGGATGGCCCGTAGGGGCGACCCTTGTGGTCGCCCGGCCCGGAGTCGTGGCAGCCGGGGGGGGGGTAGGCGGGTGCAGTGCTGGGCGGTTGTGGGGGGGGTCGTCTCGACCGGAGCGC
>VXNE01000494.1 GCA_009840715.1 Gammaproteobacteria bacterium | reverse complement strand
CCCCCCCCACCACCCCCCCCCCCCCCCCCCCCCCCCCCCCCCCCCCCCCCCCCCAAAAAAAAGTAGGCTGGAGAACCCGGGGGGCGGGTTCTACGCAGCCTACTAGGGGAGGGGTTCGTTGCGTTGATGCGTATGTTACCTATGGTAACGCAGCGTGCAATATGGTAACAACGCAACGTGGCGTTGCGTCATTGAGGATATCGAATGATGCGTGACCTGGATTGGGACGACCTGCGGATGTTCGCGGTGCTCGCCAAGGCCGGTTCGGTCCGGCAGGCCGCCGAACTGCTGCGGGTTCACGCGTCCACCGTAACGAGACGACTGGAGCACTTCGAGCGGCGGCTCGAGGTGAAGCTCTTCAACCGCGGGCCCCGCGGCCTGCTGATCACCCCAGCTGGTCGGGATGTCCTGCAAAGAGTGGAGGGGGTGGCCGAGCGCATCGCGGACATCGAGCGCGCCGTGAGCGGCAGCGACCGGCGCATGGCGGGTCGCGTGCGGCTGTGGGTGCCGGACGCGCTGGCGAGCATCGCGATGCCGGCGGTCGCGGACTTCGGGGAGCGCTTCCCGGACGTGGACGTCGAGTTCGCGCCCCTGGCGGCGCGGCCCGACGTGGGACGCCGGGAGGCGGACTGCGGCCTGTTCATCACCGACCGGCCGCCTGGGCACCTGGTGGGACGGACCGTGGGCCAGCTCACGCTGGCGGCCTATGGGACGCGCGAGTGGTCCCGCAGGCGGGCATCGGGAGAGCCGTGTCGCTGGATCGAGCTGGAAGGCCCACCGGAGCTGCGCTGCGACCTGCGGCAGACGGAGTTTCCGGACGCGCCCGTCTGGGGCCGCTGCCACGACCTCGCGACCCAATCGGGCGCGCTGCGTTCGGGTGTCGGCATCGGTCCGCTGCCCTGCCTGCTGGGGGACGCGGACCCGTCGCTGCTCCGCATCGGTTCCGCTCCGCCGCTCGCGGGGCGCGAGATCTGGGTCCTGATGCACCCCGACCTGCGCTCCTGCGCGCGGGTTCGCGAGATGACGAGGGCTCTCACGGAGGCGTTCGCGCAATCGGCGGCGGCGGCGCTGGGCGACGGAACGGCGGAGGCTGCCGGCTGACGCATGGAATAATCCCTCGCCGGTGTTTGGCGCGGTGCGCGTTACTGCATGGATTACGGCAATCCGACCTCCCACAGCTACTTCTCGCAGCGCCTGCGGCTACACTACCTCGATTGGGGCAATCCCGGCGCTCCGCACCTGCTGCTCCTCCACGGCATCCACGACCACTGTCATAGTTGGGACTGGGTGGCGCGGCGGCTGCGGGCGCGCTTCCACGTCATGGCTCCGGACCTGCGCGGCCACGGCGACTCGCAGTGGACGCGGGGCAGCAGCTACGCATGGCTCGAGTACGTGCAGGACATCGCGCAACTCGTGCGGCAGGCGGAACTCGAGCCGGTGACACTGGTCGCCCACTCCATGGGCGGCACGATCGCAGCGCTCTATGCGGGCATCTTCCCCGAGGCGGTCACGAAGCTGGTCATCGTCGAGGGCGTCGGCATCCACCCGGACCGTGCTCCGGGCCCGGCGCACGAACGCTTGAGGAACTGGATTTCCTCCAACTACGCGCTCGCCGGACGTACGCCGCGCCGCTATCCGTCCCTGGACGCCGCCGACCGGCGCATGCAGGAGACCAACCCGCACCTGAGCCCGGATCAGGCGCGCCACCTCACCGTGCACGGCGCTGACCAGAACGAGGACGGCACGTTCACCTGGAAGTTCGACAACTACACGCGCACCCGATACCCCTACGACCTGCCTCGCGAGGACACGGTGCGCCTCTGGGAGCGGATCGTCTGTCCCGTACTGATCGTGAACTCGAAGGAGGGCTACGGTCACCGCATCGGCCAGCACGACACCCTGCGGCACTTCCAGGACGTTCGGCTGGTGGAGATCGGCGATGCCGGACACTGGACCCACCACGACCAGCTCGAAGAATTTCTGGAGACGGTTGAGGCGTTCCTTTGACCCGCAACCTCCGGGGTGCGGAAGCCACGGTACACGGCGCGCTGACTTCGGGATGCGGGGACACCTGACCTGTCGTTGGTCACTCAAGTGCCGACCGCGGGTAGCGCCGCGGCATCGTGCTGTCCTCCCCGTCAGGCGCTGGCCCGAGGCACCAGGCGACGGAGGCGCTGCTTGGGGAACTGGAGGTCAGCGCGGTGCCGGACCGCTTCCGCGACTGGGCGGCCCAGTGCACGGAAGCCCGGGCGAGGTCTGCGAACTCGCTGGCGTACGTCAGCAACGACCGCGTCTAGGCCGCCACCGGCGCACCGACCTGTTGGACCGCCGCCGCGACTCAGCGCAGCAGTGGGACGGCCCGCGCCGCTCAGACGGCCAGCGACTCGTCGGAGCCTTCGACGATCCGGCGCGCGGGATACGCGACGTACTCGCGCCCGGACTCGTCCTGCATCTCCTGAATGCGCCGGAACATCTCGCCCACGTCGTAGTCGGATTGCGCGGCGAATGCGTCCCGCACCGCCCGGACTTCGGCGATCACCGGATCAGCCTGCGTCGTTTCCATGTCCAGCCTCCATCAGTTCGTTGGGCGTACAGATCACGGGCGGCCCGTAGCCCGCTGCCCTGCAAGCCCCCTCGATCCGCACCCGCATCGCCGCGTTGGCGATGTGCCGGAAGTTCCACGTCACCAGGTAGTCCACGCCGTTCGCCGCCGCGATGGCGATGTGCGCGGCATCCGCCGCAGCTTCGCGCGGAACGGCCCCGAGATCAACCAGCCGGCGCGCCAGTTCCTCCGCACCGCCAGCGGCGAGCAACGCGACGCTTTCGAGGGCACCCAGGCGCGCGCGGGCGGCCTCGGAGTCGCCTGCCGCGCACTCGGCCCGGACCAACTCCGATGCCACAAGATTGAATCTGGCGCCGGCGTCCCGCCACCACTCGCGGGTGACCTCTTGGTACGCGGCGACTACGACGTCGCGCGAGGGGCGCGCCGTCAGGTTGTGGCCCAGCGGCGCTCGATTTGCAAGCCTTCGGGCAGGTGGTCTGCGCCGTCGCCACCTTGGAGAACACTATGGGCCTTCAACTTCTCGTCGCCCAGTGGAGCCGGATACTCGCGGACTGCTTCGAACCGCCGACCCTCCACACCGAAGGCTCTGGCCGCCGCGTCCAGCCCAGATGTTCGCGGATCAGAAGGTTCGGACCCCGCGGTCCATTCGGCGCCGTCGCCCGTCGCGCTGGCGCCTTCGGGACTAACGGAGCGCGGAGGCGTCGCCGCCATGGCGCCCCATCTCAAGATCGTGCACGAAGCCACCCCGGGGCGCTACCCGCCCGCGACCTCGTCGTACAGGGGCATTACCGCATCGTTTTCCCGGATCCAGGCCTCGTACCGGCCGACGAGGCGTTCGAGCAGCGCGGGCTCCGCGGCTGCACGGTCGTCGAGTTCCGTCGGGTCGCTCGGCAGGTGATAGAGCTGCCAGGGCTCGCCGTTCACGCGCACGATCTTCCAGGCTCCCATCCGCACCGCGCGGAACCGCTCGGTGAATCCAGAGATCATCGGTTCCGGCTGCGGCCGCGAACCGCCGTCCAGGACAGGCAGCAGGCTGGCGCCATCGAGCGCCGGGGTCGGCTTGCCGTCCGCCGTGGCGGGGTAGGCGGTCCCGGCGATGTCGAGCACGGTCGGGAGCACGTCGGCGACGTGCGCTGGCGCGTCCGTCGTGCCGGGCTGGATTCTCGCGGGCCAGCGCGCGAAGAACGGCGTGCGCGTCCCGCCCTCGTGGCCGTACTGCTTGAAGTAACGGTAGGGCGTGTTGCCGACGTTGGCCCACGCCGCGCTCAGGGTGCGGAACGAGCCGGGGCCGCCCGGCGGGATCGCGAAGTCCTCGTTGCTGTCGTACGGGCAGGAGCCGTTGTCGGCCAGGAAGAGAACGAGCGTGTCGTCTTCCACGCCGAGGGCCTGGAGCCTGTCGAGTACGCGTCCGACGTTCCCGTCCAGCCGGTCGACCATCGCCGCGAACACGGCCATCTCGAGGGCCAGCGCGTCCTGCTCGGCGGCATCGATCTCGGCCCAGGGCCGGTAGTGGTAGATCTCACCGCGGTAGGGCTCGCGAAAGCGGTTGATGTTCCCCTCCGGGGGACTCAGGCGCGCGTTCTCCGGCACGGCGCCCAGCTCCCGCTGGCGGCGGAAGCGCTCGGCGCGGATGATGTCCCAGCCGGCCCGGTACGTGTCCCGGTAGCGGGCGATATCCTCCTCGCGCGCCTGCAGGGGGTAGTGCGGAGCGTGGTAGGGCAGGTAGAGGAAGAACGGCTTGCCGGTATCGTGGGCCCGGTCGAGGAAGCGGAGCGCGTAGTCGGTGAATGCGTCCGTCTGGTAGAAGGGCTCGCGCTCGAGCTCCATCTGCGACGGGACCAGTTCCTCCCCGTTCAGCAGGAAGGGCCTGTGCCACTCTCCGTTCCAGGTGCCGTCGGCGGCCTCGAAGTAAGGCGTGAGGCCGTAGAAGGTGAGCGCCTCGTCGAACGGGCGGCGCTCGATGAGGAGGTCCGCCGCCCAGTCCCGGAAGTGTTTCTTGCCGACCATGACCGTGTGGTACCCGGCGCCCTTGAGAAGTTCGGGCAGGGTCTGCGCGTTCGCGGCGTGGCGTTTCTCCGCGACCAGTCCCGTGTAGAGCGCGGCCCGCGTGGTCTCGCACTTGGCCATGTTGTAGAAGCTGGTGAAGCGCAGGCCCCCGGTGGCCAGGCTGTCGATGTGGGGCGTGTGGATCTCCGCTCCATGCGCGCCGATGTCCGCGTAGCCGAGGTCGTCGGCGAGGATCAGGACCACGTTGGGCGGCCGGGCGTGGGCGAGGGCTCCGGCGAGCAGTGCGCACAGCGCGAGCGTGCTCCATCGCAGTGGCTGCAACAGGGGTCTGCGCATCGGTTCCGCCGGTGGTCCTTCGCAGACCGGTCCTTGTCCTGCCGGGCCTGGCCGGTCCGGGTGCAAAGGCTATCATCGCCCGGATGTTCACCCTTGCCGGAATCCACGTCGTCGACCTCGGCACACGCGCTTCCACGGCCTGGTGCTCGCGGCTGCTGGCCGACTTCGGCGCGGAGGTCCTGGCGGTGGAGCCCCCGGGTGGACATCCGCTACGCCGCCATCCCCCGTTCGATGCGGCGGGGCGCTCGATCGCGGCCCGGTACTTCCTGGCGAACAAGGCGTCGGTCCCGGCGGCCCAAGCGGCGCTGCTGGACGCGGCGGACGTGATCGTGACGAGCGGCCTCGACGCCGCGGGACTTGCGGACACACATCGGGACGCCATCGTCTGCGCGATCACGCCCCACGGACTCACGGGCCGCTACTGCGATTTCCCGGGGAACGACCTGACGGCCGCCGCGCGTTCGGGATGGGCGTCCGTCAACGGCCTCGCGGGCCGGCCGCCGCTCAAGGGCAGCGGCTACCAGGCGTCCCTCCAGGCCGGGACGGTGGCTTGGGGCACGGTCGTATGC
>VXNE01000500.1 GCA_009840715.1 Gammaproteobacteria bacterium | reverse complement strand
GCGGTGGGGGGGGGGCCCCCGCGGGCGCGGCGGGGGGGGGGGTGCGGGCGGCGGGGCCGGGGGCGGGGCGGGCGCCGCGGCCCGCCCCCCCCCCCCCCCCCCCCCCAAGCAAGAGCCCCCGGCCGGGGAGCGTGAGAGCGGCCCGCGCAGGGGCTTGCCCCTCGCATGAGAGAGTGATGTTCCGGCTCAGGCTTCGCACCGTCCTCCTGGTCGTCAGCCTGTTCGTCCTGGTGCTGCCGGTGGCCGCTGTGCAGGTACTGCGGCTGTACGAGAGCGCCCTGTTGCGGCAGACGGAGTCCGCGCTACAGGACCAGGCAGCGTTCGTTGCAGCGTCCTATCGGACGGCATACCGGCAGGCCTTCGCCAATGGCGATGGGACGTACGGCAGGCCACTCGAGGCGCCTCCGAGCGCGCCACGCGAGACCCTGGACCTCGCCGAGTCCCCGGTCCTCCCGCCACTTCCGGAAGCGTTGCCGGGCCTCGCGCCGGACGCCGTCGCGCGCCGTATCGGCGCTGAGTTCGGACCGACGTTGGCTGACGCGGGTGCGGCGACGCGAACGCAGGTGCGCGTTGTCGACCCGGCTGGGGGCGTTGCCGTGACGACGGGCGCGGACGTGGGTCTGTCTTTGGCGCACCGCGAGGAAGTGCAGGCGGCGTTGCGCGGCTCCGGTGTCAGCATGCTGCGCCGCACCGGGGATGTGGACGCCACGCCGGTCACCGCCCTCAGCCGTAGTGCGGGGATCGTGGTCGTGGTGGCCGAGCCGATCGCGTTCGATGGCCGGATCGTGGGCGCCGTGACGCTGTGGCGGACACCGCCGACCATTCTCGATGCACTCTCGAACAAGTGGTTCCTGTTGCTGCAGGCGGCGGTCCTGGTCGAGGCCGCCGTGTTCGGCATCGCCTCGTTCACCGCCAGGACGCTGGTGCTGCCCATCCGGCTGCTGGCGCAGGATGCGGAACGGTTGTCGGCCGGCGAAACGGACACGTTCGAGCGGCGCCGGCACTACCGCGTGCGCGAGATCGCGGAGCTGGCCGACACCGTCGCGGCCATGGCGTCGAACCTGCAGTGGCGCGCCGGCTATGTACGCGACCTCGCCCGCCACGTCAGCCACGAGTTCAAGACCCCCATCACCGCGATCCAGGGGGCCGTCGAAGTCCTCCGGGATCACTTCGACAACATGAGTGCAGCTGAACGGACGCACTTCCTGGACAACGTCGCTTCCGACGTGGAACGCCTCGACCGGCTGACGCAGCGGCTCCTCGAACTGGCGCGGGCCGACATGGCTGCCGCGAGTGACGATGTGACCGATGTGCTCGACGTCGCCCGCGGCCTCCGCAAGGGCGCGGTGGAGGTTGGCCCGGGGACGGCGCGCGCCCGCATCGGACGCTCCTCCGCGGAGGCGGTGCTGACGCATCTGGTGGACAACGCCGTCGAACACGGCGCCACGCGCGTTGGCGTGCGCGCGAGCTGCGACGGCAAGACCGTGGAACTCCGGGTGGAGGACGACGGCGAAGGCATCTCCGAGGGTAACCGCGCACACGTGTTCGAGCCGTTCTTCACCACCCGGCGGGACCGCGGCGGCACGGGACTCGGGCTCGCGATCAGCAGCGCGCTCGTGCGGAACGCCGGAGGCACGATCGAACTCGTGGCCTCGGACCGCGGGGCGTCGTTTCGCGTGTCGCTGCCGGGCGCTTCGGAAGAGGCGGCGTAGCGCGCGGGCCCGTGGGTCAGTAACCGAGGGCCTTGTTGATCACGCCCTCCAGGGGCTCTCCGGCACGGAACCGCGCCAGGTTGTCGACGAAGCGGTCCAGGTTCCGGGCCGCGCGGAACTGGCTGGCGCCGGCGGTATGCGGTGTCATCACGACGTTCGGCAGTGCCCAGAGGCGGCTGTCGGCCGGCAGGGGCTCCCGCGGCGCCACGTCGAGGGCGGCGCCCGCGATCTCGCCGGACTCGAGCGCATCGGCCAGGTCGTCCTCCACCATCACCTCGCCCCGCGTCACGTTGACGAGGTAGGCCGTCCGGCGCATCCGCGCGAAGGCGGCGGCGTCGAAGCGATCCCGGGTCTCGGGCGTCAGCGGGCAGCAGACCGACACGACGTCGGAGGTTTCCAGCAACTCCTCGAACCGGTCCGGCCCCCACACCGCATCTACCTCGGCCGATGTCGGCACCGGGTGCCGGTCGAGTGCGTTCACCGTCATGCCGAACGCTGCGGCGCGCCGGGCCATCGCACGCCCGGTGCCACCGAACCCGAATATCCCCATGACCGTGCTCGTGAGCTCGATTTCCTGGCGCCGCATCTCGGGCCGGTGGTTCCAGGCGTCGGGTCCGAGCTTGAGGGCCGTGGCGAGTTGGCGGGTCAGCATCAGCAGGAGTCCGAACGCGTGGTCGGCCAGGTGTTCACCGACGAGGCCTTTCTCGCTGGTGAGGACGACGTCGCTGTCGCGGAACTCGTCGTACATGAAGGAGTCGACGCCCGACGAGATGGACTGTACCCAGCGAAGGCTGCGCGCGGCCAGGAACATCTCGCGCGTGACGAAGCCGAGCACGACGTCGGCGTCGGCGATGTGGCGCATCGCGTCGCGGAACTCCGAGACGACGATGTCCGCGTCGCCGGCGGCGCCGCGGATGCGGGCCATGTCGGCTTCGGTGACTTCCCGCAGTGTGAGTCCGGGGATGATGAGTATCTTCATGTGAAAGTCACCTCGACGGTTCCAAGCACGGCTCCGAATTCGCCCCGCCAGCGCGAAGGTGCGGACACGGGACTCCTGCCGAAGGCGCCGGTGATCACGCGCTGACCCGCCTCCAGCGCGAGTCCGAAGCGGCCGAGCTGTACCGCCAGGGCCGCGATGGAGACGAAGTGGTCGTCGATGTGGCCGGCGGCGGCGACCGCCTGCACGGGCTCGCCGTCCCTCGACAGGGTGACTTCGAGCGCCTCGAAGTCAATGTCGGCCACGGGTCGGGGCGGCCCCGCGACGATGCCCCACTGGGACAGGTTGTCGGCCAGCCGGTCCGTCGTGGACGCGTCCCGGGGCAGCCGCGGTTCGTTGATCTCGAAGCCCGGCGAGGCGCCCGCGAGCGCTCGGCCCACGCGCTCGCGGTCCACGTCCGTGCCATCGGAGCGGATCGTCTCGCCTACCGTGAAGCAGACCTCGTTCTCCACGCCGATGGCCGTGAAGTCCGCAAGGGACAGCGAGGCGCCGCTGTCGAACACGCGGCTCTCGAGCACGTACCCGAACGGTCGAAAGCCGCGGCCCATGGCGTCGCGGGACTGCCCGGAGGTGAGCCCGACCTTCCAGCCCGCCAGCGCCTCGCCGCCGGCGATCTTCGCTTCGAGCGCCTCGAGCTGTCGGCGCAGCCCCTCTTGCAGCGCGTCAGGCATCGGCGTACCGCTCGATGCGCGATTTCCAGGCGAGCGCCTCCTCGGGGGTGTCGACGGGCGCGCCCATGCCCGGGAACGGGCTCACGGGCACGAGGACGCGGGCCACGCCCAGGTTCGCGAGGTGGTCCAGCGCGTCGAGATCGGACGGAACGCTGATCGTGATCTCGAGGTCGGCGGGATCGGGTCCGTGTTCGGCGGCGGTACCGCGGGCCAGTTCGATGAGGTCCTCCCGGGTCTCCCGCGCCGGGAAGAAACCGTCGCCCAGGCGTCCGGCGCGGCGCGCGGCGGCCTTCGAGTGGCCGCCGACGATGATCGGTACGCTGCCGCCCGGCGGTTGCGGCAGGCAGTAGGCGTTCTCGAAGTCGAAGAACTCGCCGTGGAAGGTCGGGGACTCCATGCCCCACAGCGCGCGCATGACGGCCACGTACTCGTCCGTGCGGGCGGCGCGCTCCGCGAATGGCGCGCCGATCGTTGCGAACTCTTCCTCCAGCCAGCCGACGCCGATGCCGAGCAGGACGCGCCCGCCGGACATCGCGTCGAGGGTGGCGACCTGCTTGGCCGTGATCACCGGATTGTGCTGCGGCAGGATCAGGATGCCCGTGGCCAGTTTGATGCGAGAGGTCGCGGCGGCGATGTAGGACATCCAGATGAGCGGGTCCGGGATCGGCATGTCGTCGCGGGGCCCCATGCGTCCCGTGGTCGAATAGGGATACTGCGACGCGTAGCCGGCCGGTACGACGGTGTGCTCCACCGTCCAGGCGGACTCGAAGCCGGCCTCCTCGGCCGCCTGTACCAGTTCGACGGCTTTGGCTGGGTCGACGAAACGCCCGACGTTGCAGTACCGCAGTCCGAATTTCATGTGTCCTCCGTGTCGGACAGGCCGTCCGGCGTGCTCGACGCGCTTCTGCGCAGCCGCACCGGCTGGCCGTGGGGCGTGGTGGCGTATGCCTCGCGCCACGCGCCGGCGAGGCTGGTCAACTGCTCGGTGGAGGCGACGCCCTTGCGCGTGACCAGGGCCTCGACGGCGTTCAGCCAGCAGCCGAAGTAGTCGTCCTCGCCGCGTTCGGCCGATCTTGCGATCTCGCTGCCGAGCGCCGCCGACCACTCTGTCCAGGAGAAAACACCCTTGCGGTGCAGTTCGACCGCCAAGGCGAACGCCTCGGCCTGCCACTGCTCGTCGATAGCGGGCACGTCGGTGTCGAACGCCGTGTGAGCCGTCAAGGCGCCGGTGGTCACGGCGCAGGCTCCAGGTACGGCTCGAACAGATCGAGGGTGACCGTATCCCGGTCGGAAGCGCCGTCACCCCAGAGGGAGGTCGCGGTGAAGCGCACGCCATACAGGTGCTGGGGATCTTCGCCCAGCAGTTTGGCATTGGAGTCGGGGAACACGTGGACGCCGTGATGGGCGACGACGGTGCCGATGTGCCCGCGTACGTATCCGGGCAGGCGGGTATGCGTTGCGGGGTGGAGGTTGCGGGCGCGGACCGCGTCTCCGGGCACGAAGATCGGCGCGCGCGTGCTCTCGCGGGTCACGGGGCTTCCCGTGGCGGCGACGTGCAGGAAGGCCGCGGCCGGCACCGGTTCATGGTCCCGGGCGGGAGCGACCGGGCGCTCACCACGTTCGATGGCGGCGCGCGCCGACGTGTCGAGCAAGCCGGCGGCCACACTCTGCTCCAGCAGCCTGGCGTACCAGCGCTCGAAATAACCGCGCAGGTACTCCTCGGGCGGCAGGGTCTCGAGCTGGAACCGTCCCTGGTCGAGGTTCGAGCGCAGGTGGGCGGAGGCGGCCAGGACGAGCGCGAACACGCGCCTCTCCCAGTCCGCGTGGAAGGGGCTGTCGTCGGAGGGGTCTACCGGTCCGTATCCGTGCATGCCGCCCATGTCGTGGATACCGTTCACGCGGAGCGGCTCCCGGGAGCGACGGCCGGCAGCACGGCCGTCCCGACCATCGAGTCGCGCGTGACGAGGTCAGCGAGTTCCGACTCGTCGAGACCCTCGGTGCCCGCCGGCCGCCGCGGCGCGCCCAGGTAGCGCATCTCCGCGGTTCTGTCCCCGACGCGGGCCTCGACCCCCGGGGGCAGCTCCACGCCGAACTCG
>VXNE01000577.1 GCA_009840715.1 Gammaproteobacteria bacterium | reverse complement strand
ACCTCAGGCTTGCCGCATGATGCACTGCCTCTTGAGCGATCGGACCGGTGACTTCGCCGCCATCTACGACGAGAACGTGGAACTCGTCAGTGTGGCACGCCCTGCTTCGAGTTCCCTCGATGCTCTCGCCGAACACCTGTTCGCCTCGCGCCGGGACGTGCAGACACAGTGGGAGCAGGCTGCACGCGATGCCGACGCGCCAATGGCCGCCCTATCCGAGTCCGTCGACGCCGAACGGCTTGGCGCGCTGAGCAAGGAGATCACGCTCGCCAGCGACATGCTCAGCGAGTTGGTGGGCTGCGAGCGAATCGGCATCCGGGTGACCACGTTGCGTCGCCCCATGTGCCCCCGCTTTCACGTGGACCACGTACCCTGCCGCATGCTGGTCACGATCGGTGGGCCCGGCACCGAGTGGATCGCGAGCGGCGACGTTGACCGGGCGCTTCTGGCCGCTCGCGACACGGACGCGCCGCCTATCCGACGCGGCGGCGACATCAAGCGCCTCGCCACGCGGAGCTGGTCGCTGCTCAAGGGCGGCGCTTGGGATGACCGATTCGGCGGCGTGGTGCATCGATCTCCGCAGGAGACGGTTGAGCGATTGCTTCTTTCGTTCGACCCGCTCTTTACCGACCCGCGCGGCGGGCCGACGCCGTGGAGCGGGTAAACGCGGCAGCGGGGCAGAGAGCGGAGGAATGGTCCGGGGCCAGGCCACAGTCCCGTCAACTGGCGGGAACTGGCGCTGCCACACGCACGGATTTCGCGGCGTAGCAAACCACGCCCGCCCACGGAAAGGGACGAAAGTGGCTTACGAAAGGTGTTTGGCGGAGCGGACGAACTCCACATATGGAAAGTAAGTTCAAGCAAACCCGTGCAGCGTCGAACGCATAACGTACTGTTTTACCTTCCAAAATCCCCCTGATCTCGCGCCTATCCATGCACCCCAGTGCAAACCATTCGACGTTTCTAAGTGCTAGGCGTTATAATAGACGCCGGACCACGCAACGACGTGCTAGCCCGCGCACTATCCCACGGACTCCGCCTTGCACCACCTACGACTCACCGCCGCCTTCGTCGCCACCGTCAAGGCCACCCGCACCGTCAAGACCTACGGCGACGGGCGCGGCGGCTACGGGCTGACGCTCTCCGTGCAACCGAGCGGGTCCAAGCAATGGTACCAGCGCGTCTACGTCAACCGCCGGCCCGTCAACCTCGGCCTCGGCGGCTATCCGGCGGTCTCTCTCGCTGATGCGCGACGCACCGCCCTCGCCAACGCCAGGCTCGTTCGGTCGGGGCATGATCCAAGGCGCGCCTCAACCACGACTCCGACTGTCGATGAGATGCTCGACGCCGTCATCGAACGCGACGCCGCCACCTGGCGCGACGCCGAACGCACGGCCCGCGAGTGGCGAACTGCTCTGCACACCCACGCAGGTCCCTTGATGGACAAGCCGGTCGACGAAGTCACCAGCGCCGACTGCATCGACGTCCTCTCCGCCCTCTGGCATTCCAAGCGGGAGACGGGGCTCCGCGTCAGGCACCGTCTCGCGGCCGTGTTCAAGTTCGCCCTTGCCAAGGGCCATCGCACCGACAATCCCGTCGACGCCGCCAAGGCGGCCCTTCCCAACCGCCGCGGCGACGCCCAGCGCAAGCAACGCCACCCGTCGCTACCTTACCAGGAGGTTGCGCAGGCCCTCGCCGCGGTCGACCGCGCCGAAATCTGGACCGGCACGAAGCTGGCGTTCCGCTTCCTCGTCCTCACGGCCACGCGAAGCGGCGAGGTGCGCGGCGCCAACTGGTCCGAGGTCAACTTCGCGGACGCGCTCTGGACCATTCCCGGCTCTCGGATGAAGGCGGGCGCCGAGCACCGCGTACCGCTCAGCACCTCGGCCATGGCCGTCCTCGCCTCGGCCAAGCGGCTCACCACCAACGAGCTCCTGTTCCCCACGGTCAGGGGCAAGCGCATGATGGACAGCCCCATCAGCAAGCCATTGCGCGACCTTGGCATCGCGGCCGTCCCTCACGGCTTCCGATCGTCCTTCCGCGACTGGGCCGCCGAACGCACGTCCGTCCCGACCGCAGTCGTCGAAGCGGCCCTCGCGCACCGCGTTTCTAACAACGTGGAAGCGGCCTACTTCCGCAGCGACCTCCTCGAGAAGCGCCGCGAGCTCATGCAGCAGTGGGCGGATTTCCTCGACCCGTCCGGCCCGGCCACGTAGCGCCATGCCGCTGAAGCTGACCGAGACCTTCGTCCAGCGGGTCAAACCCGACTCCCGCGCCAGGACCTACGGCGACGGGCGCGGCGGCCACGGCCTGACGCTCCACGTCCAGACGAACGGCGCCAAGTGGTGGTACCAGCGCCTCCGCATCAACGGTCAGCCGGCGAATGTCGGACTCGGCGGCTATCCCCTGGTCACCCTGCCCGGAGCCCGGCACGCCGCGCTGCGCAACGCGCAAGTCGCCCAGGACGGGGGCGATCCAAGGCCGAGCAAGCGACCCGTTCCGTCCGTTGCCGACACGCTCGCCGCCGTCATCGAGCGGGACGCACCGACCTGGCGCCATCCGGACCGCACTGCGGCGAACTGGCGCAACGTCCTCCGCCGCCACGCCACCGACGTCCTAGCACTCCGCGTGGACGAGGTCACGAGCGCCGACTGCATCGCAGTCCTCGCCCCGCTTTGGAATACCAAACGCGAAACCGGTCGCAAGACCAAGCGGCGGCTCGCCGCCATCTTCAACCTCGCCATCGCCGAAGGCCACCGGACCGACAATCCCATCGACCAAGCCAGCGCCGCCCTACCCAACCGCCGCGGTGAACAGCAGCGCATCCGCCGGCAGGCCGCGCTGCCCTACGACCAAGTCGCCGACGCCCTATCCGTCGTCGCGGGCACGAACGCGTGGCTCGGAACCAAGCTCGCGTTCCGCTTCCTCGTGCTCACGGCCACTCGCAGCGGCGAGGTGCGTGGCGCCACGTGGGCCGAGGTTGACCTGGACGCGGCCCTCTGGACGATACCGCCCGTGCGTATGAAAGCAGGCGACGAGCACAGGGTCCCGCTCAGCAGCGCCGCCCTAGCTGTCCTCTCCGAAGCGCAGGCCGTCGCGGACAACAGCGGCCTCCTGTTTCCGAGCGCAAGGGGCAAACCCATGAGCGACGTCACGCTGAGCAAGCTACTCCGCGAGAACCAGGTACCCGCAGTACCCCACGGGTTCCGGTCCTCGTTCCGCGACTGGGCCGCCGAGCAAACCGCGTTCCCCCGCGCCGTCATGGAGGCCGCGCTGGCGCACAAGGTCGCCGACGAGGTCGAGGCAGCCTACTTCCGAAGCGACCTCCTCGAGAAGCGCCGCGAGCTCATGCAGCAATGGGCCAACTACGTTGAGTCGTCGCAACCCGCCGTACCCTTATTCAGTTAGCCGGTACCTTGTGGACCGCCCCACCCCAAACTCGCGGCTTCATTGCACATCCAGTGTGACGGCAATCGGGCAATGGTCAGACAACGCCGCCTTTTTCCCCGTCTCTTCGGCGTACACCAATTCCTCGAAGCTTCCACTCACGACCCACTCCCGCACTTGATCGTCGTACACGATGTGGTCTATGAACTCTTTGTACTCGGAGTTCCAACACCCGGGGACACTTCCCGCAGTCGCCCGAAAGAGCTTGAGTCCCTTAGGGTCGCCGTCATTCACTTCATCCCAGAAGGCGTCATTTGGTAGATTGAGCCGCCGATTGAAATCCCCTAACACTATGAACGGGGTGCCAGCAGACGCCATTCTGTCGATCCAGTCCTCTATCAACGGTACCTGAGTGGCGAGCTTCTCACAGTGGTTTCCCTTTGGATCTGGGGTAGGGAGTGGAGCTTGGAAACAGAACGACTTGAGATGCACCGCAAGCAAACGGATGTCAGCCCCATCAATCGATATCTCGATATCGACCCCATGCCGCTGCCGACCGGTTGTATTCAATGAGTCCAAGTCCGCCTGCTGCTCTACCGCTATACCGCTTCTAACCGCCACGGCGGTCCGTTGAGTGTGCTTTCGGCTCGACAGGAAGAAACTGTACTCTGCTTGGTCGAATACCCTCGCCAACACCTCCTCCCCTTCAACCTCCTGCAGCGCGATCACGTCCGCGTCCAACGTCTTTGCGTATTTCGCCAACAGGCTAAAGTCCTTATCTTTGCTCGCCACGGTGAGATTCTCCAGATTCCACGACGCTACCGTGACTTCGCGCCCGTTCGCAGTCGTAGCTGCGAGAACTGCCATGAGAACTATGCTCGTTAATCTCGCCATACTGAGTCTCCTACACTCCTAAGGACACTAAGGTTCCACGCCCGACTCTCCGTTTCCGACTCATACGGACGGCCCGAGACTCCTTCATTATCTCGCGGTTGCCGCCACGTCCGCCAGCGACTCCAGGAGTCCGCCGACGGCGTCCGCCAGCGCGTCCAGATCATCGGCGACCAACCCCTACGTCAGGGCTACCGTTGCCGTTCCGCTCCGCCGCCACCGCCACCGCTTCCGAACCATCGAGCCATTCCGCATTGTCGCCGGTTCCCGGGCATCGGAGAGACGTCCTAGACGCCATCCTGCGCTACGATAGACGAACCCATGCGGAGAGCGACCAAACCCATCCACCGAGGACGGCAACCGACCGAGCAACCGCCCGCCACCGAACCCGCGCGCTTCCTGCGCAACCTGACCTCGCTGCCCGACGCCGACTTCGCCTCGACCTACTCACCGGCCATCGCCGCCGTGGGGGGCCGGGGCGGGGGGCGGCGCGGGGGCGGGGCGGCCCCCCCCGCGCCCCGCCGCGCCCGCCCCGCCCCCCCCCAGCGGCGGCGCGCGTTCATCCTGCCGCGCTTCACCCAGGCCGAGGACAGCTGGCGCATCCGCGAGTGCGCCAGCTACGCGGTGGCCATCGTCGTGCTCGTCGAGCACGCTCATGCCGTGCTCTCCCGCGAGCCATCCCTTCCGCTGGCCGATCGGGATCCCTGGGCGCGGATCCTCGCCGACCCGGCAGTTCAGGCCGGCGGATCGAGCGCGCGCGCGGCGCTCTTCCACGCCATCGTGCCCGCCCAGGGTCGCGGCTGGATCGCCCGTGAGCCCCTAGTGCAAACGCTCATCGCCAACTACTTCACCGACACCGATCCCAACGAACTGCGCGACATCGTCGCGCCGCTTGTCGCCGAGTTCCCGCAGGACCGCTTGGCGACGCGGCAGTCACCACATGACCATTCCCGGCCCCCGAACGAGGATGTCCCGATCCATTCGGCCAGCTCCCCTGCCGAGATACGACCGGTCCTGGCGCGCATCCTCGCGCGGGCCCGCTCCACGCTCGCCCGCGGTCGGCCGCCGAACGACGGATCCAGGCCCTCCCGCGCGCCGGCGACCAAGGTCACCGAAACCGCTCTAGCGCGCAGCGATGTCTCATCGCCCCCCCCCCCGTCCCCGCCGCCCCGCCCCGACGCGGTCGGGTCGCCCCAGCCGGCGCCGGGCGCCGCCCGCGGCGCGC
>VXNE01000458.1 GCA_009840715.1 Gammaproteobacteria bacterium | reverse complement strand
CCGCGTGTCGGCGTTCTCGCGGGCCCACACCTACGACACATATACGCTGCTCGACCTCAACGACTGCGGCCGCGAAGGGGTGGAGGACACGCGCACCGAAACCGACGCCGAGGTGACGGTCGAGGAGGGAACCGTCCCCGAGGTCTTCGCGTCGAAGGCGGAAATCTGCCTGATGCTGGAAAAGGTGGTCGAGAACTCGCTCGACGCGATCGCCGACTCCGGCAAGGAGAAGGGCGAACTCCGGATCTCGACCGGCGCGGACGCCGAACGGGCCTCCGTCACGATCATCGACAACGGCGTGGGCATGACCCCCGATACGCGGGCACGGATGTTCGACCCGTTCTTTGCCGAAGAAGAGGACCGCAACGGTGTCGGCCTGATCTCGACCAGCCATCTCGTCGAGAAGTACGGCGGCGCGATTTCCGTCAGCTCGATGCCAGGCGGTGGGACGGTCACCCGCATCCAGTTGCCCGCCATGGCGGAAGCCTGATCGATGTCGCCCATGCTCGCGAAGCTCAGCAAGGACGCTCGGACCCCAACCATGGCCACCCACCGCAGCCGCGTCCTCGGCAAGGTAGGCCTGTGGAGTCTGCTTGTTCTTGCCGGCGCGCTCGGTCTGGTGGTGACCCTTGCCACGCAGGTGCAGGACGGTCTGCAGGCGCCCACCGTCGCCGACGCCTGCCAGGGAGAGGATGCCGCCGGCGCGGGACAGGCCGTCTTCCTGATCGACCTGCAGAAGCCGCTCGCGCCTGGCCACGCAACGTTGCCCGGACGGTTGCTGAACGAAGTGACCATTGGACTCGCCGCCCGCACCGAGCTCACGGTCTACGCCCTCGCGAACTACGCCGAGGCGCCGCGCATGTTGCTCGGACGCCTGTGCAAGCCCTACGGCAACGGGGACCTCGCGGTCGGTACCGCGAAGGACCAGGACGCGGCGACGCGCGACTGCGACGACCTTCCCGCGCAGATCCCGTCCTCCGTGCGCGATAGCGCGAAGCGTTTCTGCCAGCAACGGGACGCGCTGGCCGGCCGGATCGACGCCCTCGCCGCCCAGGCCCGCAACGCCTCGGTCGACAACTCCTATCTCGTTGAGGCGCTCGAGGACACCGCGCGGGACCTGGAGCAGGTCGTCGGTCCGAAGTCACTGTACGTGTTCTCCGACATGATGCAGCACGCGGACTGGTTCTCCCATCTGGACACGCCCTGGAACGACTGGGACTTCGAGCGGTTCGCCGGGGTGCGGGACGCCCGGGCGCTCGCCGGCGCCGCCCCGCCGCCAAGCGAAGACCTCCACGCCACGATCTTCTACCTGGCCCGCAAGGACGTGACCGAACACCCCCGGCAAAGGCTGGTCCACCGCCAGTTCTGGGAAGCGTACATGGGGCCCGCCAAGACGGAGTTCGTGGACCAGGCGCCCGTGCTGCAGTATGCCGGCGTGCCCCTCATGGACGTCCCCACGGAGGCCGAGCTGGTGGCACAGGAGCGTGAGCGCGTCCGCTACGAGCGAGCCGAACTGGCCCGCATGCGCGCCGACCTCGAGCGTAGCCAGCGGGACCTCGACGCGGGCCGCGAACGGCTCGCGGACGACCAGCAGCGGTGGCGCGAACGCGAGTCCGAGTTGCGCCGCGACCGGGAGCGGCTGCGCGAACAGGAGACGGCGCTGGCCTCCGAGCGGGAACGCCTCGCCGCACTGGCCACTTCATCGGTGGCTGCCGAGGAACCTCCTCGCGCCCCGATCAACACCGGCGGTTCCTGACCCGCGGGCGGCGGGTCAGGCAGCGTTCACCGCCGCAACGTCCGGCTGGGCCAGGTAACGCTCCGGTACCGGGAACCGGAACACCCGCGCGGCGTTCAGGCCGAGGATCTTCGCCCGCTCGCCGTCGGTGAGTTGCCCCATGGTGCGCTCGATCGCCTCGGCGGAGTGCGGCCACGTGCCCTCGTGGTGCGGGTAGTCGTTCGCCCACATGAAGTTGTCGATCAGTCGATGCTCCCGGGCGACATCGAGGCCCGCCTTGTCCTCCTGGAATGTCGCGAAGCCGTACTGCCGGAAGTAGTCGCTCGGCAGCATCTCGAGTTTCGGCCGCACGAACATGTGGTGCTTCAGGTACGCCTCGTCCATGGCCTGGATCGCCCATGCCACCCAGCCGATGCCCGCCTCCACGCTGCCGAAACGCAGGCCCGGGAACTTCGCGAGGACGCCCGACGCGCAGAGGTTCGCGAGGGGCTCCATGGTCGGGGCCAGGGAGTGCACCGCGTAGTTGATGACGGCCCCGCCGTTGCCGCGCGACGTCCGCGGATCACGGCCGGTGGACACGTGGAACGTGATCGGCAGGTCCACCTCCTGGATCACGGACCAGAGCGGGTCGAACTCCGGCAGGTTGTAGTTCAGCGCCGCATGGTCGGGCGCGCCCCACACCGGCTTGCACGGTAGCGACACCCCACGGAAACCGAGGGCGGCGCAGCGTTCGATTTCGGCGATCGCGGCGTCCATGTCCGCCGGGGCCACGCACGCCATAGGCGAGAGGCGGTCGTTGTAGTCGCCGAACGTCTCCCACGCCCACTCGTTGTACACGCGGCACATCGCCTGGCTGAACACCGGGTCCGGCGTCGCCCAGATGGTGAGGCCCTTGTTCGGGAAGAGCACCTCCGCGTCCACGCCGTCGAGGGCCAGGTCCGCGATGCGCTCCTCCGGGGTTTTTCCCGCGGCGTTGCGCAGGCCGTCCTCGCCCTTGAACTCGACGTTCCGCAGGCGCACCGGCCGGAAGCCCTCGGTCTTCTGGTACCTCCTGCCGTCCGCATCCGTGGTCATGGTGGGCAGCCGGTCACGGAACCTGCGGTCGATGCGCGTCGCCCACAGGTCCGCCGGCTCCGACACGTGGCCGTCCGTCGAGACCATGAAGTACTTGTTCGGATCGTCGGCGTGGGGGGTGCGCGGCCACCCCGCCGAACCCGGCGTGTCGAGCCGCCAAACGTTGTTCTCGTCCGGTGCGGGAACGGTCCTCGTCATGTCCTGTCCACCTGCCTGTGCACTGCCGCCCATGTTATTGCATCGGCCCGCCGCGGCACACCGTGCAACGGTCGACCGTTGGCGTGCGCTCGAGCTGTTGGGGTAGCCTGCCCTCATGGAGAGCCCTGCCAGCCCGCGCCGCCGCCGCATCTCCGCCCGCACCAAGCTCGCCTTCTCCTCCGGATCGCTGGAGCAGGCGATGGTCGGAGCCGCCGGCGTCGCGACGATGATCTACTACAACCAGGTGCTCGGCGTCTCGCCGGGACTCTGCGGTACGGCGTTCCTCATCGCGAGCATCGTCGACGCCGTATCGGACCCGCTGGTCGGCGCGCTGTCGGACAGCGTGCGGACCCGGTGGGGCCGGCGGCATCCCTTCATGTTCCTCTCCGCCTTCCCCCTGGCGGTCTGCTTCTACCTGATGTATCAGCCGCCGGACGGCCTGTCCGAACAGGGCCTGTTCCTATGGTTCACCGTGACCATGGTCGGCGTCCGACTCGCGAAGACCTTCTACGCCGTGCCGCACAGCGCCCTGGGCGCCGAGTTGACCGACGACTACGACGAGCGCACGTCGGTCTGGGGCTGGAACTGGATCGTGGGCCTCGTGGGCGCCGTAGCGCTCGGCGTCTTCGTGATGTTCGTTATCTTCCCCTCGACGCCCGACTACGCCAACGGACTGCTCGACCCGGACCGTTACACGTTCCTGGCCCTGTTCGGCGCCGCGTTCTGCTTCGCCGCCATCATGTTCTGCACGCTCGCGACGGCGGACCAGATCCCCTTCCTGCACGGCAAGCAGTCCCTGGCCGACCGGACCGCCAGCTACTACCGGCGTTTCTTTCACGACACGTTCGCGAACATGCGGGCCCTGGTCGTGAACCCGTCCTACCTGTCGGTCTGTCTCTGCTGGCTGATCCTGGCCATATCGGGGGGCGTGATCGAGATCGTGGCGACGTATACCTTCGTCTACGCCTTCGATTTCTCCACCGAACAGATCGCGCTGCGCGACATCGTGCGCGTGCCGGGCGCGCTCCTGGTCGTCGTGGTCGCGGCGTGGCTCACACGGTTGATGGACAAGAAGTACACGGTCATCTCGATGATCGCCGTCACCACGTTCCTGGTCGGCCTGCCGTACTGCCTGCGGCTGCTCGGATGGTTCCCCGAGAACGGTACGATCTGGCTGGCGATCGCCTTCTTCGGGATCTGGGGACTCGGCTTCATCACCCTGCCCGTCGTCCCCGTCGTCATCGACTCACAGCTCGTGGACGTGGCCGACGAGCACGAACTCAACACGGGCAACCGGGCGGAGGGCATGATCTTCGCGGTCCGCACGTTCGCCATCAAACTGACCCAGGGCCTCGGCGGGCTGATCGGCGGATTCGGCCTCGAGCTCATCGCGTTCCCGGACGATGCCGCGACCCAGGGCGTGTCGCCCGAGGTCATCGACGGGCTCCTGTTCATGATGGGCCCGCTGTACTACATCATCGTGTACGGCGGGCTCGGGTTCGCGTTCCTGTACCGGATCGACAAGCGGCGCCACGAGGAGATCCTGCGGGCGCTCGAGGCGCGGCGGGCGGCGCAATAGGAGCGCGCGGTCAGGCGGTGCGGCGGGCGAGGACGTCGTGGAGCCCGGCCAGGAAGGGGGTCGCGCCCATGGCCTCCTCGTTGCCCTCCCGCCGCATCTTGCCCTGGGCCGTCGCCTCCTCGACAAGCTTCTGCGCCTCGGCCGCCCCCTCCGGGTTCCCCTCGAAGACCATGCGCGCGAGGGGCACGGTCGTCTGGTAGTCCGCGACGATCGTGACGTCGGCGTCCTCGATCACGCCATGACCCACTTCCACTTTCCCGCCCGCGATGCGAAAATACCAGCCCGTGATGCCGTCACCATTCGTAGTGACGTCGTCAGGTGCATCTGTAAACCTTTCACAAAAGGACGTTTCGATACCGCTGAGGTTGTTTGCGGCGCACTGCGTCTCTATGAAGTCTCTAGCGACGCCGACCCACGCCGCGCTGCAAAACGAATACTTCTCCATCGTCCCAATTCCCATAAGAACCCGCTCCTAGTCGAGGGCCAGTCTACTATGTCCGCAAAAGCAGAAGCCGTTCAGATCCAGTACCCGCTCCGAGAGCGCCGCAAGCGCCGGACGCGCGCCGCGCTGATCGAAGCGGCCGTCGATCTGTTCTCCACCAAGGGGTACGACGACACCACTCTCGAAGAGGTCGCGGACCAGGCGGGACTCCACGTCCAGACGCTCTACCGGCACTTCCCCTCCAAACCGGAACTCGCCGTGGCCGTCGACCGCACGCACGTGGAGGACTTCCGCGTCGCCATCGAGGATCCGGACCGGTCGGACACGACCTTCGAGTTCTGGCGCAAGCGCATCATCCTGGCGACCTCGGGACTCGAGACGCAGACCGGCGGCTATCGGAACTTCCGGGCGCTGGTCCAGCAACAGAACCGCTCTCCGTCGATTGCGCTACGTCTACATACTCTCTTATTCACTTC
>VXNE01000261.1:1224-5505 GCA_009840715.1 Gammaproteobacteria bacterium | reverse complement strand
CGCCGCCGCGGACATCTACCACTGGACGCCGGGCATCAACGACTTCGCCTCGCCCCACCAGGAGCACTACTACTCCCTCGGACACGTCAGCGACATCAATACCGAGAATCCGCGAGTGATCGCCGCGTTCAAGGAGATCTACAAGGACTGGATCGCCCAGTACGGCGTCGACGGCTTCCGGATGGACACGACCAGCCTCGTGCCGTTCCCGTTCTGGAACGCCTTCCTGCGGGACGACGACGGGCTCTACGCCTACGCGCGGGAACTGGGCAAGGAGCACTTCCTGACCTTCGGCGAAGCGACCGCGATCTCGGAGCCCTACGACGACGCCGGCGAGCGCCGGGTCGCGGCCTACCTGGAACGGGACGGACAGCTCGGCCCGAACTCCATGCTGGGCTACCCGCTCTACCACGGCATCCGCCGGGTCCTGGGCGAGGGCATGGAGACGGCGGCCCTCGCGTATCGCCTGTCGGCCTTCATGGAACGCTACGCGGACCCGTTCGTGATCCCGAACTTCGTGGACAACCACGACACGGCACGGTTCCTGTCGACCGCACCTCCCGCCGCCCTCAGGCAGGCATTGGCCCTGGTCTTCACCATTCCGGGCATCCCCATCGTCTACCAGGGCACCGAACAGGGGCTCGCGGAAGCGCGCCAGGCGATGTTCGCCGGCGGATACCGCAATGCCGAAGGCTCATTCGACGCAGACTCCGAGTATTTCCGTTACCTCCAGGGATTGACATCCCTGCGCCACGAGCAGGCGGTCCTGCGGCGGGGAGAACTGACGATCCTGGGGTCCGAACCGAGCGGGCCGGGGCTTCTGGCCTACCGGCGGCAACACGGGGACGATGTCCTGCTCGCGCTGATGAACAGCGCCGACCACGGCATCCTCGTGCATCGCCTCGCGACGGGGCTGCAGCCGGAGACCCGGCTCGAACCGCTGTTCGCCGAGAACTGGGAGGGCGACACCGTTACGGACCCGGATGGCCGCCTGAGTCTTCGCTTGCCGGCGCGAGCGGTCGCGGTGCTTGCGCCCACCGGGGCAAGCCCCACCGACGAACGGGCGCAGGCCGCAGAGGTCACCATCGCTGTCAACGCGGGGGCCATTGAGCGCGCGGTACTCGGCGAGGACTTCGAGTTGACGGGTGAAGTCAGCGAGGGCGACCTACCCCTGCGCCTCATCCTGAACGGCAACATCGATCAAGCCATCGACTTCGTGGCGGACGCGCAGGGGCGTTGGCGGGTCACCGTCCCCGTCCGCGACCTGGGGGAGACCAGGAACCACCTTGAGGTCTACGCGCCACGATCCAACGCACTCTCGGCCCGCGTTGCCTACACCACGCGCGTGACGGAGCCGGAGCTGTGGGCCGCCGTCGAAGACCCCCCGGACGACGCCCACGGCCCCACGGGGCGTTACCTGATCCCCCAGCAGCCCGAGAGCCGCCGCCAGCGCGAGATCCTCGCCGCACAAGCCCGCACAGCCGGCCGCAACCTCGAACTGACGCTGACGTTGGCCGAGATCACCACCCCGTGGCTACCCCCGTTCGGTTTCGACAACGTCATGGTGACCACCTTTTTCGACCTGCCGGAGCGGCAAGGCGCCACCGTGCTGCCGCTGATGGACGCCCACGCCCCGAACTCGATGGCGTGGGACCTGGCCCATGTCGCCCGGGGATGGAGCAGCTATACCTACCGCGCCGCCGGGAGCAGCGCCGAACGCCAGGGCGAGAAACTCGGCGTATCGCCGGAGATCACGGCGGACAAGGACGCCGGTACGATCACGCTCTTCTACCGCGGCGCCGCCCTGGGCGTCGAAGACTGGGCCGGAACCAGGATCTACGTCACCACCTGGGGGTCCTCCGCCGAGGGCGACTATACCGACCTGAGGCCGGAGCCCACCCAATGGTTCTTCGGCGGCGGCGAACCGGGCGAGCCGAAGATCCTGGATGACGTGCTCCTCGTCCTCGATGGAGGATAGGCCCGTTACGCCCGCTACGCGCCGCAGGACTGCCGGATCATCAGGCTCACGGGCAACTCGTCGGGCAGCACGACCTGCCCGGCAATGAGGCGGATCAAGTGCTCGACCAGCTTGCGCCCGGCAAGCTCGGTGTCCTGGCGTACGGTCGTCAGCGCCGGCCGGGTGTACTGCGCGATGGGGAGATCGTCGTACCCGACGACAGCGACGTCTCCGGGGACGTCCAAACCGCGGTCGCGCAGGGCCGCCATGGCGCCGATGGCGATGAGATCGCTCGCACAGACGATGGCGTCGAGCGGTCCACCGCCCGCGAGCAACGCCTCGACGGCGTCGTAGCCCTCGGCTTCCGCCGAATTGGCGGCGATGTGCCGGCCGGGATCGGTGGCGATGGCGTGGCTTGCCAGCGCGTCCAGGTAGCCGTGGTAGCGATGCGTGAACTCGGGATTGGCAGCCGATGTCCGCCCGACGAACGCGAAGTGCCGATGGCCGAGGCGGATCAGGTGCGTGGTGATCTCCCTCGCGCTCTGCTCGTTCTGGCAGGTGACGTAGCTGGAGACCCCCGGCACGTGATAGTCCAGACCCCAGATGACGAACGGCGTGCCGCTCGCGGCCAGTGCGATCAGTTGCGCGTCGTAGCTCTCCCGGTCCCGTATGCCGAGCAGCATGATGCCGTCCGCGCGGTGTGCGTCCTGGAAGTCCTGCACCCAGTTCTCGCTGAGTTGCTGGAACGTCACGAGGAGATCGTAGCCGTGGCCGGCCGCCGCGTGGGCGACGCTGCTCAGGATCGAGAGAAAGAACGGATTGATGTGGGACTCGGGCTCGTCCTCGCACAGCAGCAGCGCCAGCGTGCTGGTGGTCTGTGCGCGGAGGCGGCTGGCGTTGCGGTCCACCGTGTAGCCCATTTCCTTGGCGATCCGCTGAATCTGCCGGCGCGTGGCGGCGCTGACCTGGGGGCTGTCGCGCAGCGCGCGCGAGACGGTGGACTGGGATACGCCGGCGCGCGCCGCGATGTCGAGCGATGTCGTCTTGGTCGATTTCATGGGCCACGACCGGAGGGCGCCACCAGAAGTCACCTGGGGGGGCGACTCCGGCTGGTGCGCTACCTGCCCGGCAGTATAGCGCCCACGACTGGCCTCCCCCCGGTGGCTCCGACCGTTCCTTCGCATCCGTTTCGCATTCGTATGGGACGAATGCATACGAATGCACGATCTTGTCTGCAATCGCGGGCCTTCCTAGCATTGATTCACTTGGCAGGGGTGCGCATTTCCGACTTTGGCACCCGCGGCACCATGCCTCCGTGCCGGTGCACCGCACCTCGGCCTTCCGAACCCCGGACCCACTCCAAAACGACGAACGGAAACGCCACTTCAGGAGAGAAGCCGATGTCGAAACACAACCCCTCGATGTTGCGGACGGCGGCCTTGGCCCTGCTCGCCGCCGCTGCGCACGTCGGCCTGACCGGAGCGGCGGCCGCCGCCGAGCAGGAGCAGGTGATCGAGGAGATCGTCGTCACCGCCAAGTTCCAGCGCAGCCTCCAGGACGGCATCTCGCAGAAGCGCAACGCCGACAACCAGATGGAGGCCATTGGCATGGAGGACATCGGCGTGCTGCCCGCCAAGTCCATCGCCGAGGTGATCGCCGCGCTGCCGGGGGTGGCCGGCGCGCGGGACGACGAAGGCGTCATCAGCCAGCTCTCCGTGCGCGGGACGACGGACCTGACCCTGGGCACCCTGAACGGTCGCGAACAGGTCACCGTGGCGACCACGCGCAACGTCGAGTACGCGCTCTACCCACCGAACGTCATGACCGCGGTACAGGTCTACAAGACCGCCCGGGCGGACCTCCCGGAGGGCGGACTCTCCGGCGTGGTCAACATGAACACGATACGGCCGCTCGCGTTCGATGAGCGGGAGGTGGTCTTCAACGGCGAGATGACCTATCCCCAGGTCTCGGACGACGTGATCGAGGCGGGCGACAGCGGCGGCCAGGGCAGCATCGTCTACATCGACCAGCTCACCGACAGCTTCGGGGTCGTGCTGTCCTACGCCTACGCCGACGAGGTCCTCGGACGCGACGGCGACGTCAACCCGTTCGACTGGCGCGGGTTCGCCGGAGGCGGGTTCGGCGCGCCGCCGCCCGACGTGGACGGCGACGGCATCGCGGGCGACGAGGTGATCCCGGCCGGCTTCACGCTGATCAACGGCGGCGGCGCCGAGGAGAGAAACAGCGCTTTCGGCGCCCTGCAGTGGATGGGCGAGGAAGTCGAGGTCAACTTCGACCTGCTCGATTCCCGCCGCGTGCAGGAC
>VXNE01000261.1:0-1214 GCA_009840715.1 Gammaproteobacteria bacterium | reverse complement strand
GGACAAGCGGATGAACGGGATGAACTTCATCGGCACCACCAACCGGGGCTGGTCGCTCATGAACGCCGTCTTCAATAACCGCGGCGGCATCGACGAAGTGGCGTCCGGCACGATCACCGTCCCCGGCACGAACGCCTCCGGATTCGGCAGCGGCGGCAGTTCCAGTTTCAACCAGTACCACGATGTCGAACACGACGTGCTGAGCACCGGCCTGAACGTGAGCTGGACCCGGGGCGACTGGACCGTCGCGGGCGACGTCAGCTATTCGGAGGCCGAGAGCGACTTCGGGCTCTTCAACGCCACTACCCACCTCGCGCCCACCGGCGGCTTCGGCGGCCCCACGTTCACGCTGACCTTCAACGCGCTCGGCGACCATCCAACGCTGTCCGTGGCCGAGGACATGCTCGATCCCACGATCTGGGTGCCGCGGCAGTTCTAGGAGTACCGCGAGGCCTCGAGCGACGAACTGACGACGTTCCGGCTCGACGTCGAGCGCGACTTCTACCCCGGCGGCTCCGGATTCGGCCTGACGAGCATCGAGTTCGGGGCCCGCGTCACGGATCGCGAAAAGACCTACGCCCTGCTGGCGGACCGCTTCAACGCGGCGATCGTGCCCGACGTCGATCCCGTCCTGCTGACACCGCGGCCGCTCGATGCGAGCTTCGTCGATTACATCGCGACCCCAGAGCGCGGACCCAAGTTCATCATCTGGGACCCCGTGAAGATCCGCAACGACCGCTTCACGGCGAGGACGCCTCAGGCCGAAGCGATGAACCCCGTGCAGTCCCGCAACACCCTGCTGCAGCAGTCCGGCAGCATCGACGAACAGACGGTGTCCGGCCACGTGCAGCTCAACTTCGCCGGCGAACTCGGAACCGTCCCGTTCCGGGGCAACATCGGCGTGCGCGTGACCAACACGGACTCGGAATCCCCCGGCTGGACGACGCCGGACCGGGTCAATGTCCCGGCGACGGCGATCAGCCCCGACCACGACTACTCCGAGGTGCTGCCGAGCCTCAACGTGGCCTTCGAACTCGCCGAGACGCGGCTGCTCCGGTTCGGCCTCGCGAAAGTCATGAACCGGGCTCCGCTCGACGACCTGAAGTCCTCGCAGACGCTCTTCATCAGCGGCTTCGGCGCGAACGGCACCGCGGGCAACCCGATGCTGGATCCCACGGTGGCGACCCAGGCGGCCGTCTCCTACGAGTGGTACC
>VXNE01000075.1:2903-5585 GCA_009840715.1 Gammaproteobacteria bacterium | reverse complement strand
GCGTGGAGATGTGTTTTTGTGTCATTTCCTGGCGCGTGCGGGGCGGCCCTTCAGTTGGGTCAATCCACCTTCCGCGGATGAGGTCCTGCCGGGATTGACGCACGCGACGTTTCAGAGCCCGTCCATGGACGTTCCGGTGGGGTACAACATCTACCTTCCGCCCGGCTACGACGACGCGGAGAACCGGGACGCCCGCTACCCGGTGATCTACTACCTGCACGGCGGACGCCCCGGCAACGAGTCGCGGACCGTCGGCCTGGCGGAGCATATCCACGCGGCCATCACCGCCGGCAGCGTGCGTCCGGTGATCGTCGTCTGGCCCAACGGCGGCAGGGTGAGCTGGTACGACCACGGGGACTCCATGGGCGAGGAGGTCTTCGTCCGCGAGCTGATCCCCTACATCGACCGCACCTATCGAACCGTCGCGCACCGGGGCGGGCGGGCCCTGCAAGGGTTCTCCCAGGGCGGCCGGGGCACCACGCGGATCATGTTCAGGTATCCGGAACTGTTCGTCTCCGCGGCGCCCGGGGGCCCCGGCTACGCGGTGGAGAAACTGATCTTCGAGAACGACGGCGTCGAACGGGACACCAGAGCGGCGGGGGGTGGCGATGTCCAGGCACTGGACTTCGGCAAGGGCAACGACGCGTACACCCTGGCGCGGCACTACGCGGAACGCGCGGCGCGACCGCCACTCAACATCCTGGTCTGGGTAGGCACCCGCGGATTCAACTACGAGGCGACGCTGGAGTACCTCGGCTATCTGGAGGGCTTAAGCGTTCCCGCGGAAAGGTTGATCGCACCGGGCGTGGACCACAACCCGTTCTGGTTCTACGAGATGCTGGGTGTGGATCTGTTGCGGTTCCACGACCGGCATTGGGGTGCGGCCGAGTAGCGTCTGCCGGTCGCGAATTCTGGACCGACGACGCGCGCCGGCCGATCACGCCCGGTCTCGCTCCCCTGGTCGGGCACGCTTGGCCGGCGGTTTCTCCGGTAGTTTGAAGACGTGTTTGCCCTGCGCGGACATCGCAGATATGGTACTACCATATCGTTGATACGGGTAACCCGTATGAAGACCACCATAGAGCTTCCGGACGACTTGCTCCAGCAGGTCCGGAGCGTGGCCCGGAGGGAGGGAACGACCCTGCGCGGCCTCGTCGAGGAGGGCCTGCAGCGCAGCCTGGAAGCGCGGCGTAGCAGGGTGCGGCGGCATCTGGACTTTCCGACCTACGGGGGCACGGGGCTAACGGCAGAGTTCCAGGGCGCGCCGTGGAGTCGCGTCCGGGACGAGGTCTATCGCGAGCACGGCGCGTGATCGCCGTCGATACGAACCTGCTCGTCTATGCGCACCGCCCGGAGATGCCATTCCACGCACGCGCACGCGAGGTGCTGACCGGCGCGGTTGCCGGAGCGGAACCCGTGTCGGTCCCTTGGCCTTGCGTTCACGAGTTCCTGGCGGTCGTCTCGAACCCGCGAATATTCAGGGATCCCACGCCGATGGATGAGGGCCTGGACGCCGTGGGGCGGCTACTCGACGGCCTGGACGGTGGCTTCCTGGCCGAGGGAGAAGGCTACCTGCCCGCGCTCGAGCGGATCGCCCGGCCGGCGCTCCTGCAAGGGCCGGTCGTACACGATGCCCGGATCGCGGCGCTTTGCCTGTACCACGGGGTGCGCGTGCTCTGGTCCGCGGACCGGGACTTCTCGCGGTTCCCGGACCTGGCGGTGGTCAACCCGCTACCGGTGGTTTGACGCGCCCGCCTGGTCGCTGTGAGTCGCAAGCGACGTCGCGCGGCGCCGGTGCGTGCCGGGCGTTCGCCGAGGCGCCCGTTACCGCCCCATCGCCTCCCGCGAGAGCGCGATCGGAAACTCGGCCCGGAGGCGTTCGTCGATGTCGTCGCTGACGTGGCGGGGCACATGCCGGGCGAGGAGTTCTCGCGTCTTCCCGACGGCCTGGTCCAGCAGGACCGGTTTGCCCAGTTCCTCCCAGACCGTCGGGCTCGCGCGGTCGCTGAAGTCCGGATAGATGTACTCGCTCTGCATCACCTGCAAGGTGGTGTTGGAACCCAGGTAATGGCCTTCGCCGCCGCTGCAGACCCGTTCGATCTCGTCGAAGCTCAGCGTGTCGGCGTCGACCTCGATGCCGCGAACGGCGCGTCCCACGGCGCCAAGGACGTCGTTGTCGAGCAGCAGGCTTTCCGGGCAGGCGCCGAGCAGGCTGGCGTACATGCCGGCGGCCTCGTAGACGATGTTCGCGCCTGACAGGGCGGCCGCGAGCACCGTCGAGCCGCGCTCCGCGCCGGCCTGGAAGTCGGGGAACTTGGCGTCGCTCATGCCGCACGCCGTGCCGAAGGGCAGGTCGAAGTGGTTGCCCACCTGCGCGCAGGCGGCGGACAGCAGGCCCTGTTCGGGCGAGCCGCCGCTCATTGCCCCGGTACGCAGGTCCGAGACGAAGGGCCAGGCGCCGAGAATCGCCGGTGCGCCGGGCTCGATCGCGTTCACGTAGACCAGCCCGCCGAGGCACTCGGCCCAGGCTTGAGACACCGTCCCGGCAAGGTAGGCCGGGGCGGTCGCGCCGGCCTGGGCGGCCGACAACAGGATACACCGCAATACGCCCGCCCCGCCGCCGCCCACGGATGAAAGGGCGAGCCGTGAGCTCGTCAACCGCGGGTCCGCCCGACATGTGGG
>VXNE01000075.1:0-2893 GCA_009840715.1 Gammaproteobacteria bacterium | reverse complement strand
GGGCATCGGTTGCGAACTTCAACGGCGGGACGACGAAGCAGTTGGACTGGCTGACGAACGGACGGGCGCGCCACGCGGCCTCGCCGCCGGCGATCGTGTGCAGCATCTCGAAGCTCTTCTCGAGGTGCTGGTACACCGTCCAGCTCGAACCGACGTGCTTGCTGGTGCCCATCACCGAGCAGTAGAGCGTGTTGATGTCCAGTGCGTAGTTGTCGGAGATATCGCGGGGCACGCAGGTCCGCTGGAACATGTGAATGTGCTCGCAGGCATCCGTGATGCGCGCCATGTCGTACAGGTCCTGGGCTTCGGAATCCCGGTACTGGGCGTTCTCCGCGTCCGCGACCATGACGGCGGCGCCGGCGGTGGAGAAGTGCACCCTGGTACCGCTCAGGTCCAGGTCCCACCGCGGGTCCTGGGCGTGCAGCACCAGGTTTCGGCGGGCCTGCTCCAGGGTCTGTTCCACCAGCGTGCGGGGCATGCGCAGGCGGCCGTCGTCGCCGAGTACGGCGCCGCCAGCGGTGCAGGTCTCGATGCAGTGGGGAGTGGCGTCGGCGAACCCCACCCGCTCGAGAATCCGGAAGGCGTTGTCCACGACGGCGAGCACGCCTGCGTCGGACAGGGGCCGGAACTGTCCGCCGGTCTGTCCCGGCCGAACGGGCTTGACCGCTTCGGCAAGGGGTGCGGCGCGCTCGGCCTTGCGCGCCCGTCTACCGCCTGATCGTCTGGGCATGGCAGTTCTCCCTGGTGTCCTGTCTCAACTTGAGTTCGATCGGGGTGTTCTCCTCCTCGAGCGTCGGCCCGGAGCCTGCGCCGCCGGGTTCGCGAGGGGGCGTGTCGCCCTGTCGGGGAAGAGGTCGCCCAGGCGCGCCAAGGCTTCGGGCCCGGGGGGTATCGCCATGGCTTCGACGAAGTACGCCTGGAACCTCGGTTCGATGGCCGTCTCGACCTTGTCCACGTTCCTGACCACCGACTCGATCTCGCGCCGGGAAGCCCGGTTCAACAGGGCGATCCGGGCGCCGTGACCGGCCGCGTTGCCGGCCCCGGAAACCGCGTCGAGCGGGCAGCCGGGAATCATGCCCAGTGCCATCGCGTAGCGCACGTCGATGTGGCTCCCGAAAGCGCCGGCGAGGCGTGTGCGGTCCACCGAGGTGACTTCCAGCCGATCCATCAGCAGCCGGATGCCGGCATACAACGCCGCCTTGGCCAGTTGAATCTGACGTACGTCGTTTTGCGTTACCGTGATCCTGGCGCCGTGGATCGCGAAGGAGAACGTGCGGCCGTCGCGAACGAGGCGCCGCGTGCGGCCCGCCTGGTTGCCGTCGATCACGCCGTCGCCGGTGAGGATGCCCGCCAGCCACATCTCGACGACCGCCTCGATGATGCCCGAGCCGCAGATGCCGGTAACGCCCTGCGCCGGCAGGGCGTCCGTGAAGCCCGGCTCGTCGGACCACAACCCGGAGCCGATCACGCGGACCCGTGTCTCCAGGGTGGTCGGGTCGATTCGCACCCGTTCAATGGCCCCGGGCGCGGCCCGTTGGCCGGCGCTGACCTGGGCGCCTTCGAAAGCCGGGCCGGTCGGACTGGAGCAGGCCAGCAACCGCTCGTCGTTGCCGAGCACGATCTCCGCATTGGTCCCGATGTCGACGAGCAGGCTGACCGCTCCGCTCCGGTGGGGTTGCTCCGCCAGCACCACGCCGGCCGTATCGGCTCCGACGTGACCGGCGATGCAGGGCAGCGCGTAGGCCACGGCGCCCGGATCGACCTCGATCCCAAGGTCGCGAGCCGGCAGGTGGACCGCCTCTTCCGCCGCCAGGGCGAAAGGCGCTCCGCCCAGTTCCACCGGGCTGATGCCGAGGAGGAGGTGATGCATGATCGGGTTGCCGACGAACGTCAGGCTGAGGATGTCCCGAAGGTCGACGCCCGCGTCGGCCGCGGTACCGGCCACGAGTTCGTTTACGGCGCTGCGTACCTCCCGGGTCAGCTCCGCGCTGCCCTCCGGATGCATCATGACGTAGGAAACCCGGCTCATCAGGTCCTCGCCGAACCGGATCTGGGGATTCATCCTGCCGTTCGAGCAAAGCACGTCGCCGCTGCCGAGGTCGCACAGGTGGGCGGCGATGGTGGTGGAACCGACGTCGACCGCCACACCGTAGACGGACTCCTTGAGACCCGGCCATACCGCAAGGATCTCCGCATCCTCATGGACGGCGACCGTGACCGACCACTCCCCCGCACGCAACAGGCCTTGCAGCTCCGGCAGCAACGCGGGCGGAAACGTCGGCCGCAGTTCCCATTGCGACCGCAGCGCGTCGAGCAGGCGCGCCAGGTCGCTGCCGGAGCCAAGGTCCGCGGGCGCCACGTCGACGAGGTAGAGGCGAATCACGGGATCCAGGCGGATCGGCCGCGCGTCGGCTGCCTTGCGCACGACCTGGCGGTGCACCTGGCTTTCCGGCGGCACGTCGATCAGGAGATCGCCCCGGATGACGGCCTGGCAACTCAGCCGGTGGCCCGGCGCGAGCGGCCGGTTGCGCTCCCCGAAGCGCGTCTCGTCGGCGCCGGCCGGCGACAGGTGCTCCGCGCTCGAAACGATGCCGTGCTTGGGAAAGTCACCCTCGGCGCAGACGACCCGGCAACGCCCGCAGAGTCCGCGGCCGCCGCAGATGGAGGCAATGTCAACGCCAAGTTCCCAGGCGGCCTGGAGCAGCGGCTTGCCGAGCGGAAACCGGCCACGCCGGCCGGAGGGCGTGAACACTACTCGGGCTTCGCGTTCGGCTTCCATATCGCCTGCCCGCTACAAGCCCCGGGAATCAGCCGCGCCGGCGGCGTCGGGGGCGGTCCCGCCGGCTCCCCGGGACCGCGCGGGAGGCTCCGGTTTCGCGATACTTGCCGATCC
>VXNE01000385.1:4249-5597 GCA_009840715.1 Gammaproteobacteria bacterium | reverse complement strand
CCCCGCCTCCACACGCACCGGCCGCACCCGCGGGCGGCGCCCCGCCCACCCCCACGACCGCCCCCCCGCAATCGGCGCCCGCGACCCGGGTGATGCTGCTCGGTTCGGGGGAACTCGGCAAGGAGGTGGCGATCGAGCTGCAGCGGCTGGGTGTCGAGGTCATCGCCGTCGACCGCTACGCGAACGCTCCGGCCATGCAGGTCGCCCATCGCAGCCACGCCGTCGACATGCTGGACGGCGACGCGCTGCGGAAGCTGATCGAGACGGAGCGGCCGGACCTCGTCGTGCCGGAGATCGAGGCGATCGCGACGCCGACGCTGGTGGAACTCGAGGCCGAAGGCGTGCATGTCATTCCCACGGCCCGAGCGGCCCGCCTCACCATGAACCGCGAGGGCATCCGCCGACTCGCGGCGGAAGAGCTCGGCATTCGGACGTCGCCCTACCGCTTCGCGTCGACGGAGGACGAGTACAACGCCGCCATTGCCGAGATCGGCACGCCCTGCGTCGTGAAGCCCGTCATGAGTTCCTCCGGCAAGGGCCAGTCCACGGTGCGCACGCCCGCGGACGCCCTGCGCTCGTGGCAGTACGCCCGCGAGGGCGCACGGGGCGCGGCGGACCAGGTCATCGTCGAGGGCTTCGTTGACTTCGACTACGAGATCACGTTGCTGACCGTCCGTCACGGCGAGGGCGAAGTGAGCTTCTGCGAGCCGGTGGGGCACCGCCAGGAAGGCGGCGACTACCAGGAGTCCTGGCAACCGCAGCCGATGAGCGCGGCGGCGCGCGGCGAATGCGAGCGGGTCGCGGCGGCCGTCACGGGCGCGCTCGGCGGCCGCGGGCTCTTCGGCGTGGAGTTCTTTATCAAGGACGACGTCGTCTGGTTCTCCGAGGTCAGCCCGCGTCCGCACGACACGGGCATGGTGACGCTGATCGGCCAGGACCTCTCGGAGTTCGCGCTGCACGCCCGGGCCATCCTGGGCCTGCCGATCCCGGTGATCCGCCAGTACGGCCCGGCGGCGTCGGCCGTGATCCTCGCCCACGGGAACTCGGACCGCGTGACGTACTCCGACCTGGAGTCAGCGCTCGCCGCACCGGACACGCAGTTGCGGCTCTTCGGCAAGCCCGAGGTGCGGGGCGAGCGGCGCATGGGCGTGGCGCTCGCGCTGGCCGACTCCGTCGAGGAAGCGCGCGAGAAGGCCCAGGCGGCCGCGGCCGCGGTGCAGGTGGCACTGTAGGGGAGGGGCTCGTCCCCTCCCGTTGCGAATCCACGCACGGCGCCGGAGGGGCTCGTCCCCTCCGTTGCGAATCCACGCACGGCGCCGGAGGGGCTCGTCCCCTCCCGTTGCGAATC
>VXNE01000385.1:810-4149 GCA_009840715.1 Gammaproteobacteria bacterium | reverse complement strand
CCGTTGCGAATCCACGCACGGCGCCGGAGGGGCTCGTCCCCTCCCGTTGCGAATCCACGCACGGCGCCGGAGGGGCTCGTCCCCTCCCGTTGCGAATCCTCGCACGGCGCCGGGGGCTCGTCCCCTCCCTCTTCGGCGTCGAGTTCTTCAAAACGCATTCTCACGCGGCTGCTGATGGATCGCGCCTGGGCTTCGTCGCGCATGGAAGGCAACACTTACGAGATCCTACAGACGGAGCGGATTGCTCGAGGCGGGCGAGCAGGCCGACGGCAAGGATCGAGCCGAGGCCCTGATGATCCTGAACCACAAGGACGCGATCCAGTACGTGGTCAGCCTTCTCGCCGAGGCCGCGATCGATCGGCGAACGCTCTTCGATACACGAGCTGAACGATGTCGCGTTGCTCAGGGAGGTGTTCCTGGAGAGCTATCTCGCGTCCGCTCGGCACTACGCGCACAGATGGATTCCCGCGCAAGGCTGCGCTCGCCCATCGTGACTGCGTAGCGGAGGTCGTTCGCCGATGCGTCGACTGGAAGACCTGCCGGCGCGAAGACGTGCTCGCGATGGCAGCCCGCGCGGGGATCCCGATGGATGAGCGCGACGCCGTTGTGGCCTACGCGGAGCGCGAATCCAACGGACTGTACGAGGGCCATGCGATCCGCTACGGCGTCGCGCCGGCCAGCCTGATCGGACTGCCCCGCAAGCGATGACGCATCGGCGGCGCAAGCCGGAGACGCCACGTTGGCGGGCGGCCGACTCTGGCTCGAGTCGGTCGCTGGACAAACGCGGCGACGCGAGTATAGTGGCCGCCGACATGACCGGACTCCCCTCCACGATCCCGCTTCGCATCCTGCGCCTGATCCTGCCGGCGTAGCCGGCATATATCTCACCTACAAGGGCGCTTCCGCCCACTCGACCAGACTCCCAAACCGCCGCCACAAGAGTGTCGAGAGGTTTCGTCATGACTTCGCAGCCAATGGAATCCACAGTGCCGCCGGCGTTCGCCGTCGGACCCGCCGGTGCGCGCGCCGGCGCCATGCCGCACGGTAAGTATCGCCCGTTCCAGCCCATCGACCTGCCCGAACGGACCTGGCCGGGCGTCGTCCTCGAAGCGCCGCCCCGGTGGTGCAGCGTGGACCTCCGGGACGGCAACCAGGCGCTCATCGACCCGATGAACGTCGACGAGAAGCTGCGCATGTGGGATCTCCTGCTCGATATCGGGCTGAAGGAGATCGAGGTCGGCTTCCCTTCGGCGTCGCAGCCGGACTTCGACTTCATTCGCCGCATCGTGGGCGAGGGGAGGATTCCGCCCCATGTCACCATCCAGGTGCTCTGCCAGGCGCGGGAGGAGTTGATCCGGCGTACTGTCGAGGCCCTCGAGGGGGCGCCGAACGCCATCTTCCATCTCTACAACTCGACCTCGACGCTACAGCGCCGGGTCGTCTTCGAGATGGACCGCCAGGGCATCGTCGACCTGGCCGTGGAGGGCACGCGGATCGTGCGCGACGGCCTGTCGGCGCTGTCGGGCACGAACATCGTTTTCGAATACTCCCCGGAGAGCTTCACGGGCACCGAACTCGACTTCGCGGTGGACATCTGCGCGGCGGTGGCCGAGGAGTGGGGCGCGACGCCGGAAGAGAAGATGATCGTCAACCTGCCGTCCACGGTGGAGATGGCGACGCCCAACGTCTACGCGGACCAGATCGAGTGGTTCTGCCGCCACTTTCCGGCGCGCGACAGCGTGGTCGTGAGCCTGCACACGCACAACGACCGGGGCACCGGGGTCGCCGCGACGGAACTCGCGCTGATGGCCGGCGCCGAGCGGGTGGAAGGCACGCTGTTCGGCAACGGCGAGCGGACCGGCAACTGCGACATGGTGACGGTGGCGATGAACCTGTTCTCGCAGGGGGTCGACCCGGAACTCGACTTCCGCGACATGCCGCGCATCCGCTCGACCGTGGAGGAGATCAACAAGCTGCCCGTCCACGAGCGTCACCCGTACGCCGGGGACCTGGTGTTCACGGCGTTCTCCGGGTCGCACCAGGACGCCATCCGCAAGGGGATGGCGCACGTGGCCGACGCGTCGTGGGAAGTGCCCTACCTGCCGATCGACCCGGCGGACGTGGGCTCCTCCTACAAGGAGACCGTGCGCGTCAACAGCCAGTCGGGCAAGGGCGGCGTCGGCTTCATCCTGGAGGAACGCTTCGGCGTGGCGCTGCCGCGCGAGATGCTGGTCGAGTTCTCCTCCGTCGTGCAGCAACTGACCGAACGGCTCGACCGGGAGGTGCGCCCCGGAGAGATCTACCAGGCGCTGATCGACGAGTACGTGGTCGAGGACGGGCCTTACCGGCTAGTGGACTACGATCTCGCCCACGGCGAGGGCGACCGTCAGCGCTGTGTCGCCCACCTCGAGGTGTCCGAGCAGCGCGTCGACATCGCCGGCGAAGGCACCGGCCCGATCGAGGCCTTCGTCAACGGCATGGTGGAGACCCTCAACGAGCCGCTCAACATCATCGACTACCACGAGCACTCGCTGGCCACCGGCAAGGACGCGACCGCGATCTGCCTGTTGACGATCGACGACGGCGACGCGCGCTGCCACGGCATCGGCATGAGCCGGAACACCATCACGGCCTCGCTGTCGGCGATCGTGTCCGCGGTCAACCGGCGCTGGAGGATCCACCGGTAGGGGCGATCCGGGCACGCTTGCGCGCCGCGCGTTCCAGCCGGGCCTGCTTCACGAGGAAGCGCAGGAAGCCCAGGGGCGCCTGCCGCCTCTTGCGGCGCAGGAGACGGCGGGCATGCGGGAAGGCGTCGTACTGCCCTTCCCGCTGTCCGTGCCCCATGTGAATCGACAGCCGCGGGACGTCGACCACGTCGAGGGGCAGTTCGAGGGTGAACGTTTCGGTGCGCGGCAGCAGGCAGGTGCGGTCGTCGCAGGCCTGGTAGCGCACGGTGACCGAGAGCGTCGTCGACGCGCGGTCGAGCGGGCGGGTCTCGCTCGCGAGTTCGCCTACCGGATAGAACGGTACGCGCACGTCCACCGTGCCGCTCCAGACCGGCAGCGTGAGATCCATCTCCGGCAGGTGGTGGCGTGTCGTCGGCGGTAGCACGGGGGCCTGCACCACGAGCCCCGGCGGTCCGCGCACGTCCACCCGGACGGGGACCATGCCCTCCGGGACGGGCTCGCCGTACACGTGCAGCCCCGCCTCGAGTTCGAAGCGGACCACGAGCTCGCGAATGATTCCCTGGCGAATGGTGCCCGTTCCGCCCCGGACGGCCGCGGTGACCCGAACCCCATCGCCGCCGCCCTCGGCATGCGGGCCGCTGCCGTCCAGGAC
>VXNE01000385.1:0-800 GCA_009840715.1 Gammaproteobacteria bacterium | reverse complement strand
CTCTGCGTTCCAGTACCACGCGGCCGTGGGGGGCGTCGAGCAGGCGCTCCGGGCTGTCCCGCTTCTTGTACGTGTCGTGGAAGAACTTGGAGATCACGACGCCGTCCTCGTCGCATACGAAAACGCCGGGGTAGGGGATGCCGTGGAGGAGGGCGTCGCCGGGACGGATACGGTCGTTCAGGATGCCGTAGCGCCGGATCGTCGCCGAGTCGACGTCCGAGAGCAGCGGGTACGGGATGTCCTGTTTCTCGCGGAACTCGGCCAGCGCCTCCCGGTCGTCATAGGAGATGGCATAGAGCTTGACCCCGGCTGCCACGAACTTGCGGTATGCGTCGCGCAGCTCGCCGAGCTGCGTCCAGCACGGGGGTCACCAGACCGCGGAGCGGAAGAACACGACCACGGCGCGGGCGCCGGCGCGGTCCTCGTGGAGACGGACGACATCCCCAGCCGCGTCCGGGAGGGTGAAATCCGGCAACGCGTCGCCGATCTCGGGGCCGGTGGCATGGCCGTCGGGCAGGCCGAGCCGGCCCGGATGGCCGAGGGGTGCGGGGGCATCGAAGCCGAATTCGTCGCGTTCGACGGTCACCGGAAGAGCGTAACAGACCCAGCCGTGCCGCAACGACGCCCTGACGCCGACCCGGCGGCCGGGGGCGCCGGGCCTTCGCTATACTGCCGCGCCACGGCGGCGGTGTGCCTTCCTGGCGCCGCCGCCGCAGTTGACGGGACGGAAGCCGCTCCATGTTCGACAGCCTGAGTGACCGCCTCGCGCAGACCTTCCGGGGACTCGCGGGCAAGTCCTA
>VXNE01000224.1 GCA_009840715.1 Gammaproteobacteria bacterium | reverse complement strand
TCCTGACCGTGTTCGGGTTCGGAGCGTTCAACCTGTTCGCGGTGGGCGAGCCAGTGGCCATCACCGTCAACGGCGAGGACATCACGGAAGCCCTGCTCGGCGTCGAGATCGAGCGGCGGCGACGCGACATCCTGCGCCAGATGGGCGAGGCCGCCGACCCGTCCCTCATCGACGAGGCGCTGTTGCGCCAGTCCACCCTGGGTCTGCTCGTCGACCAGACGCTGCTGCGGCAGACGGCGGAGGACCTCGGACTGGCCGCATCGGCGAACCGGCTCAACCGTGACATCCTCGGAAACCCGGAGTTCCAGGTCGAAGGGACCTTCGACGAGGACCGGTTTCGCGCGGTCCTCGCCAGTTCCGGCTTCTCGCCGTCGTCCTACCAGGACGAAGTCGCGAACAACACGCTGATCGTCCAGCTCGCCGGGAGCATCGGCGACACCGGCGCGCCCACGGACCGGGAGGTGCGGGAGGCGGCCAGTCTGCTCACGCAGCGGCGCGACGTCGCGTGGCTCGCCTTCCGGACGGAGGACTTCGCGACGGATGTCGAGGTTTCGGAGGAGGACATTGCGGCCTACCACGACTATCACCTCGACCGGTTCATGACCCCCGAACGGCTGGAGGTCGAGTACGTGGGGCTCTCCCTCGCCGACATCGCGGACGGCATCGAAGTGAGCGAGGCCGACGTGCGGGACGCGTTCGCGGCGGAGGAGCGGGACCGCGCGGCCGAGGGCGATGCCCGTCGCCGGCGCGGCGCCCACATTCTCCTGGAAGTGGGCGACGACCGGTCCGAGGCGGACGCGATCACGCAACTTGCGGAAATCCGACGGGAACTGGAAGCCGGGGCGTCGTTCGAGGACAAGGCGCGGGAGCTGTCGGAAGACCCGGGGTCGGCGGCCAACGGGGGCGACCTGGGGCTCGTCGGGCGTGACGTGTTCGATCCCGACTTCGAGAGCGCCCTGTGGGACCTCGAGGTCGGCGAACTCTCCGAACCGGTCGTCACGGCCTTCGGCGTGCATCTCATCCGGCTCACCGAGATCGAGGAGACGGAACCGCCCACGTTCGAGGAAGCGCGGGAACGGCTGTCGGCGCAGTTGCGGCGTAACCGGGCGCAGACGGCATTCGACGAGCGGCTACGGCAGATGGACGAGATCGCTTTCGAGGAACCGGACACGCTCCAGGGCGTCAGCGAGGCCCTCGGCCTGCCGATCGAACGCGTGGAGGAGGTGACCCGGGACGCGGCGACGGGCCCGTTCGCGGACGCCACGCTCCGTGACGCGGTCTTCGAGGCGGACGTGCTGCTCGAGGGCTACAACAGCCCGGCCATCCGGACCGGGGACACGGCCGTGGTCGCCCGCGTCGCGACGCGGCATGCCCCTGCGGAGATCCCCCTCGACGAGGCCCGCGACGGGATCCGCGCGCAACTGTTGGCCGAGCGTGGCGGCGACGCGGCGCGGTCGGCCGCCATGGCGGCACTCGAGCGGACGGCGTCCGGCGAAGCGGTTGCGGACATTGCCAGCGACTACGGCCTGGACTGGAACGTCCGGGAGTCGGTGACCGCCGCCGACCCGGAGTTGCCGCCGGCGGTCGGGCGCGCCGCGTTCGAACTGTCGCTGGCGTCCGCCGGAGAGAGGGCTGCCACGAACGTCGAGCTCCCCGGCGACGGACACGCCGTGGTGACGGTGACGCGCGTCGAAACGGGCGACTTCGGAGCGATGACGGAGAGCGAACGCGCGGCGATGCGCACGCAACTCGGCGCCTGGGCCCGCGAGCGCGACGTGAGCGCCGTACTCGCGTCGCTACGCGTGGACGCTGGAGTCGAGGTAGGGAGCGTCTCGCCCTGACCGGGATTCACCCGCGGGCGCCGAGCCGCAGCACAAGTTCCTGGTCGGGGAAGATATACGCCTTCGGGTCGAGGGCGTTCCATGCCGCGATGTCCCGCACGGAGACGCCGAACTCGCGTGCGATCCGGTCGAGCGAGTCGCCCCGCCGTACCCGGTAGCGTACGACGCCCTGTCGCGCAGGGTCCCCCGACGATCGCGCCTGGGTGGCTCCGCCGGATGCGGCGGAGGGCAGGGTCAACCGGCGGCCGATCCGCAACGGTTCCCGCGGTCCCATGGCGTTCTCGCGCATGAGGGTATCGAGCGGTACGCCGAGCCGCCTGCTGATCTCCCACAGCGAGTCGCCGGCCTGTACCACGTAGACGCCGCTGCGGCCGGGCCGGCCCCGCGCCGGGGGCAGACCGCCGTCGCGGCCCGGTCGAGGCACCAGTAGTGTGTCGCCCGCCCGAATCAGCGTGCGCCGCAGGTCGTTGGTGCGCATGAGCGTGGCGACATCCGTGCGATAGCGCAACGCGATGTGCCCGAGCGTCTCGTTCCTGGCGATGCGGTGCCGCACCCAACCCATGCGGTCCTCTGGAGCCACTTGGGCGAGGGCGCGACCAAGCGTTTCGGAACGGCCGGCCGGGACCAGGAGCCGATGCGGTCCCGCCGGGTGGGTGGCCCACTGGTTGAGCCCCGGATTGAGGCGGTAGAGTTCCTCGAGCGTGAGGCCGGCGACCTCGGCCGCGCGGGCGAGGTCCATCTGGCCGGCGAGGGTCACGGGGGCATAGGTCGCCGCCAGCGCCTCGTTGCGGCCCAGCCGGCCCGGGAGCCGGATGCCGTGGGCCTGCGGATCCGCGAAGATCGCGGCGAAGGCGAGCAGGCGCGGGACATAGGCCCGCGTTTCCCGGGGCAGCCGCTTGAGGTCGAAGAAGGTCGACCCATCCGGAGCGGCATCCAGGCGCCGCTCCACGAGGCGCTCCCCGCAGTTGTACGCCGCCATCGCGAGGAGCCAGTCGTCGAACAGTGCATGAAGGTCCGCCAGGTAACGCAGGGCCGCGTCGGTGGAGGCTACCGGGTCCCGCCGCTCGTCCGCCCACCAGTCGATCTTCAGGTCGTAACGCCGGGCCGTGCCAGGAATGAACTGCCACAGTCCCACGGCCCCGCTGCGCGACCTTGCGAACGGGTTCAGCGCGCTCTCGATGATCGGCAGCAGGCACAACTCCCCCGGCATGCCCCGCGCCAGCACGACCTCGCAGATGCTCGCAAGGTGCTTCTCCGCGCGGGGGATCACGCGGGCCAGGAACTCGGGATTGCGCCGGACCCAGGCGATTTCGGCCTGCACCCGGGGCCGCTCGAGGGCGTGATCCAGGACGAAGTTCGCGCGTAGCGTGTCGAGGAATCCGGGGAGCGGGTTCTCCGTCTCGCGCGGGGGCTCCGGAGGCGGGGTGTCCGGAGGCCGCACCAGCCAGTCGGGGACGGAACGGAGGAGGGGCGCTTCCGTACCCTCCGGGGAGAGCATCGCGTTGGCCGCAACGGGTGGCGCCACGATCGCCGCCGCCAACAGGGCCGTGAGCGCGGCGAACCCGCGACGGATACCGGAACGCCACCGGCACGACCCGTCGAGGGCCAGCGATCTGACTGCGCTTACGACGCTCACGCCGCGTGGTCCATGCAAACGGGGCTCCTCTCTATTGCCCAAATGGCCTGAACGGTGCCTTGCGGATGGTGCGGCGGCGGTGGAAAATGCCGCCGGCCTGTGGCGACTTTGCGGGATAGCGTCGGGATTTGCAACGGAACGGGGAACGCACGGCCGGCTTCGGAGCCCTGGCGGACTGGTTCGCGTCCGAGCCCGGCCAGGATCTGCTGCTTCGCGAGACCGACCTGCTTCGCGAGCGCGTCCGGCGTTTCCACGGCGACTGCCTGCTATGGCTCGGTCCGGTCACGGAAGCCACTGGCGCCACCTCCCGCTGCATGGTCAAGAGCCGTCTCTTTGCGGCGCCGTCCATGCGGGGCGCACACTGCGAAAACGTCGTTTCCCTCGTGGCGCATACCGAGTCGCTCCCGCTTGCGTCCAACAGCGTGGACGGCGTCGTCCTGCATCATGCCCTCGAGTACGCGCGGGACCCGCGTACCGCGATGCGGGAGGTCACGCGCGTGATCCGTCCCGGCGGACGCCTCCTTGTCTGCTGCTTCAACCCGCTGTCGCTCTGGGCGGTGAGCCGCCTCCGGCGGCGCATGGGTACCGTCAGCGCGTTCCGGCTCAACGAATGGCTCGCCGTCCTCGGCTTCGTCCGGGAGGGACGCGTGCACTACCTGAACTACCGGGCCACCCTGAACCTCAAGCTCACGCATCCGCGGTGGCGGCAACTCAGCGGATGGCTCAATCGCACCCAGGCTCCGCTTGGGGGCGTCTACCTGACGCTGGCGACCAAGGAGTCCCTGGCCAGGATTCCGGGCTCACCCACCTTCGCCCGCACCCCCGAGCGCACACCGCCGCTGGCCGTGCCCGGCGCCACGCGGGCGGCCGTGGCCTCACACGCGGGAACTGTCGTGCGCCGGGGCGGTCCGGAGACCCTGGCGTCCTCGTGACCGAGACACGCGTCGAGATATTCACGGACGGCGCCTGCCGCGGAAATCCCGGTGTCGGCGGTTGGGCGGCCGCGTTGCGCCACGGCGAGCGCGAACGGCTCGTGACGGGCGCCGCGCCCCACACGACGAACAACCGCATGGAGCTGACAGCAGCGATCGAGGGTCTCGCCGCGTTGCAGGGCGCCCGTCGCGTCCGCCTGACCACAGACTCGGAGTATGTGCGGCGCGGGGTCACCGAGTGGATCGGGCGCTGGAAGGCCAACGGATGGAAGACCGCGTCGAGGACGCCCGTCAAGAACCGCGACCTCTGGGAGCGGCTCGATCGCGTGGCCGGCCTGCACGACATCGAGTGGGTGTGGGTGAAGGGACACAGCGGCCACGTCGACAACGAACGGGTGGACCGGGCGGCCAACGCCGCCATCGACGACATGCTGCGCAAGTCCACGGAGAGCTAGTGCGGCAGGTCGTTCTCGACACGGAGACCACGGGGCTCGAGCCCGCGCAGGGCCACCGCATCGTCGAGATCGGCGCCGTCGAGATCGTCGACAGGCGGCTGACGCGTAACCGTTTCCACCGCTACGTCCATCCGGAACGGGACATCGACGACGCCGCGGTGGAGGTGCACGGGTTGACGCTACAGGACCTCGACGGCAAACCCCGATTCGCCGATGTGGTCGACGAGTTCCTCGAGTTCGTGCGGGACGCGGACGTCGTCATCCACAACGCGCCGTTCGACGTTTCCTTCATCGACTACGAACTCGAGTTGCTCGGGCGCGGGCCAAGGAGCATCGCCGAGCTGTGCACCATCACCGACTCGCTTAAGCTCGCCAAGGACCGGCACCCGGGGCGCAAGAACAACCTCGACGCGCTCTGTCGGCGCTACGGCGTGGACAACTCCCAGCGCGAACTGCACGGGGCACTGCTCGACGCGGAAATCCTCGCCGACGTCTACCTGTTGATGACGGGAGGACAGGCCTCCCTGTTTCCGGGCGACGACCCCGTCGCTGGGGAGGTGGAGGAGGGCCCGGCCTTTCGGCTGCCGGTCGACCGCGCCGCGCTGCTCGTGGTCCGCGCGACCGCCGAGGAGCGGGCGGCGCACGAAGCCAAGCTCGATGCGCTCGACGCCCTCTGTGGCCGGCCCTGCATCTGTCGCCAGCCGCCCGCCGCCGGCGCGCAAGCCTGACAGGAGAAGGAG
>VXNE01000287.1 GCA_009840715.1 Gammaproteobacteria bacterium | reverse complement strand
GTTTATACGACACAGGCCCGGCATTGACTCTAAGCCAACCTGTGCCGCTGCAGGGGCTACCACAACATGGTGCGCGCCGTGCTCGCGGCGCGCGACAACATGTAGGCGGGAGGTCCCATGTCGGAAACGGGAATAGGCGCATCCGTCAGGCGCAAGGAGGACGTCCGGTTCCTCACCGGCGCCGGAAACTACATCGACGACATCAACCAGCCGGGTCAGGCGTACGCGGTCTTTCTCCGCTCGCCGCACGCGCGGGCGAAGATCCTGGGCATCGACGCGAGCGGGGCCCTCGAGACGCCCGGCGTGGTCGCCGTCTTCACCGGCGCGGACCTCGCGGCGGACGGCATCGGCGACCTGCCCTGCGGCTGGCTGGTCAAGTCGCGCGACGGCTCGGACATGATCCAGCCGCCGCATCCACCGGTGGCGGTGGAGCGGGTCAACTACGTGGGCGAGCCGTACGGCATCGTCATCGCCGAGACGCTGCAGGCGGCGCGCGACGGCGCCGAAGCGGTCAGCGCGGACTTCGAGGACCTGCCGGCCGTGGTGGACGTGGCGACGGCGACGGAGGCGGACCAGCTACACGAGTCGGTACCGAACAACCGCTGCTACGACTGGGAGTTCGGCGACCAGGCGGCGACCGAGGCGGCGTTCGCCCGGGCGGCGCACGTCACTTCGCTCCACATCGTCAACAACCGCCTCATCCCTAACGCCATGGAGCCGCGCGCCGCGATCGGCTGCTACGACGCGGCGTCCGGCGACTACACGCTCTACATGAACACGCAGAACCCGCACCTCGAGCGGTTGATCCTGGCGGCGTTCGTGCAGTTGGCGCCGGAGTCTAAGCTGAGAGTGGTGTCGCCCGACGTGGGCGGCGGCTTCGGATCGAAGATCTTCGTGTACGCCGAGGAGACGGCGGTCATCTGGGCGGCGGGCAAGGTGCGCCGGCCGGTGAAGTGGGTCGCGGAGCGCTCGGAGTCTTTCCTGGGCGACTGCCACGGCAGGGACCACGTCACGCACGCGGAACTCGCTGTTGCGGACGACGGCGAGTTCCTGGGTGTGCGCGTCGCAACGACCGCCAATATGGGCGCCTACCTCTCCACCTTCGCCTCGAGCGTGCCCACGTACCTGTACGGGACGCTGCTGGCCGGCCAGTACCGCACGCCCGCCATCTATGTCGAGGTGCAGTCGGTGTTCACCAACACCTGCCCCGTCGATGCCTACCGCGGCGCGGGACGGCCGGAGGCGACCTACGTCGTCGAGCGACTCGTGGAGACGGCGGCCCGGGAAACGGGCAGGGACCCGGCGGAACTCCGGCGGCGGAACTTCATCCAGCCGGACCAGTTCCCGTACGAGACGCCGGTGGCGCTGACCTACGACACGGGGGACTACGAGGCGAGCCTCGACCGGGCGCTGGAACTCGTCGATTACTCGCGTTTCGCCGCCCGGCGCGCGGATTCGGAGGCGCGCGGGCGCAAGCGGGGCATCGGCTTCTCCAGCTACATCGAGGCGTGCGGCCTCGCGCCGTCGCAGGTGGCGCTCTCCCTGGGCGCCGGCGTGGGGCTCTTCGAGAGCGCGGAGGTGCGGGTGAACGTCACCGGCTCGGTGACTGTCATCACGGGCTCCCATAGCCACGGCCAGGGCCACGAGACCACCTTCGCGCAGGTGGTCTCGGACCAACTCGGGATCCCGTTCGAGAACGTGGAGGTCGTGCACGGCGACACGGGACGGCAGGACTACGGCCTCGGCACCTACGGTTCGCGCTCCATCGCCGTCGGCGGCTCCGCGATCGTCAAGGCAACCGACAAGATCATCGCGAAGGGCAAGAAGATCGTCGCGCACACCTTCGAGACCACGGACGACAAGATCGACTTCGAGGACGGCGTGTTCTCGGAGCAGGAGTCGAACCGGTCGATGGAGTTCGGCGAGGTGGCCTTCGCGGCCTACGTGCCGGCGAGCTTCCCGCTCGACGAACTCGAGCCCGGTCTCTCCGAGAAGGCGTTCTACGATCCGGGCAACTTCACGTATCCGGCGGGCACGCATGTCTGCGAGGTCGAAATCGACCCGGAGACCGGAACGGTCGAGATCGTCGACTTCGTCGCGGTCGACGACTTCGGTCTCGTCATCAACCCGATGATCGTCGAGGGGCAGGTCCATGGCGGCCTCGTGCAGGGGATCGGCCAGGCGCTCATGGAGCACGGCGTCTACGCGGCGGGGGGTCCGCGCGCCACCGGCCCCTACTTGCCCAACTGCAGGCCGCGGCCCGAGTAGGTGCCCAGCTCCCCCGGCCCCACGCCGGTGACGCCGTGCACGCACAACCCGCTCGGCGTGAAGGGCTGTGGCGAGGCGGGGGCCATCGGGGCGACGGCCGCGGTGATGAACGCGGTCACGGACGCCTTGGGCGTGAAGGAACTGGCGATGCCGGCGACTTCCGAGACGGTCTGGAACGCGCTGCGCGGATAGGGGGACAGGTCATGTATCGCTTCAACTACCACAAGGCGTCGAGTCTCTCCGAGGCGTCGCAGTTGCGCTCCGGGGCGGACGACGGCGTGTTCCTCGCTGGCGGCATGACGCTCATCCCCACGATGAAGCAGCGGCTCGCGGCGCCTACGGACGTCGTCGACCTCGCTGGCATCGAGGGGCTGAACGGCATCGCCGTGGGCGACACCGTCACCATCGGCGCCATGACGCCCCACGCGGATGTGGCGGCGTCCGCCGCGGTGCGGGGGGCCATCCCGGCGCTTGCGGACCTCGCTGGCCGCATCGGCGACGCGCACGTGCGCAACCGCGGGACCATTGGCGGCTCTATCGCGAACAGCGATCCGGCCGCCGACTACCCGGCGGCGGTGGTGGCGCTGAACGCAACGGTGCACACGGACCGGCGCGACATCGCGGGTGGGGACTTTTTCGTGGATCTGTTCGAGACGGCGCTGGAACCGGGGGAGATCGTCACTTCCGTGGAGTTTCAGATCCCGGCGCGGGCGGCCTACGCGAAGTTCCCGAACCCCGCCTCGCGCTACGCCATCGTCGGCGTCATGGTCGCGGAGCTCGACGGCGCCGTGCGCGTGGGTGTGACCGGCGCTGGTCCGTGCGCGTTCCGCTCGGCGGGACTCGAGGCGGCGCTCGCCGGCGGCCTCTCGGTCGCGGCGCTCGACGGGGTCAGCGTGCCGGACGGGAACCTGAACTCGGACATGCACGCTTCGGCGGCGTACCGGGCGCACCTGGTCGCCGTCATGGCGCGCCGGGCGGTGGGGCAACTGGCCGGGTAAACGGGGTAACGACCCGCGGCGCTCAGTCCGTCTGGTAGACCTCCTGCAGCCGCCGCATGCCCTTGAGCCACCGGTCGGGGTCGGTGGCCTTGCGGCGCATGTACTCCTTGACGGTCTCATGCGGGAGGGCGAAGAAGCGCTCCTCGGCGATGGCGTCGACACAGACCTGGGCCACCACGTCGGGTTCCAGCATGCCGTCGACTCCAGCCACGCCCGGGCCGTCTCCGGTCATGCCGGTGCGCACCGCCTGCGGGCAGAGCACGGTGACGCGGATGCCGTCACGATGGTGGGTGATCGAGATCCACTCCGCGAGCGCGACCGCGGCGTGCTTGGTCACGGCGTAGGTGACGGAGCCGATCTGGGTGAGTAGCCCGGCCGCTGACGCCGTGCTGAAGAGATAACCACCGCCGCGGGCTGCCATGCGCGGCACGAGATGCCGGGCGGCCCAGATGTGCGACATGGTGTTCACGCGCCAGATCTTGTCCCAGACCTCGTCGGACTCGTCGATGCCCTTGCCGTGGCCGATTCCGGCGTTGGAGCAGAAGAGGTCGATGTCCCCGACGTCGCGCTCCGTGCGTTCGATCAGTTCGACGAGGTCTGCTTCGACGCCGACATCCACGCGCATGGACGTGCCGCCGATCTCCTCCGCGACGGCCGCGGCGCCGTCCCCGTCGAGATCGGCCACAACGACGTGCCCTGCCTGCTCCTGGCCGGCGAACGCGCGGGCAAGCTCCCGCCCGATCCCGCTCGCGCCGCCCGTGACGACGACCACCTTGCCTGCGACTCTCATTCCGGTTTCCCGAGGCGTTGCGAAGGCGCGAAAGTTAGTCGGTTTGGGCGGCGGATACCACCGGACTCCGGCACAGTGGTCAATCTGAACCGATCATGAACGGGTCGGCGCGAGGTGCGGCGGTGCGTCGCCGGCTGCGTATACTGCCTCTGTCCGGCCATCCCCGGGGAGGTAGACGCGATGCGAAGGACCTGCCGGTACGCGCTTGGGGCGCTCCTCGTTCCGTTTCTCTGGTTCGCCCAGAGCGCGGCGGCGCTGTCGCTGCTGGATGTCATCGAGATGAGCAGGGGCGGCTACTCCGAGGAAGAGATCGGCCGCATCATCGAGGTGACGGGCGCCCGGTTCGAGATCGACAGCGTGGCATTGGTGGCGCTCCACGAGGCGGAGGTCCCGGACGCCGTAGTAGACCGGATGCTCGACGAGGGTGGCGTGCCGCCGACCGAGGTGTCGGAGATGAGCGCGAGCGAGATCCTCGAACTGCACGAGGCGGGGCTGTCCGACGAGACGATCCTCAAGTTCGTGCGCCATCGGAACGTCTGTACACCGTTGTCGGAAGACGGCGTCCAACTGCTTGAGCGCGAGGATTTCGCCCCGGAGTTCCTGCAGGACTTTTCCCTGCTCGTGGCGGAGTGCGAGCGGGAGCGGGTGGCGCGTCAGCCCATCGCGCCGCTGCCGGAGACGGCGTATGCGGGCAGCGGCCCGGCGGAGTCGGGCGAAGCGCACGGAGCGAGCCAGCCGACGTACCACAGCACGTACCACTACGATCAGCACTACTACGAGCGGCCGTACCACGACCACCACTTCGGTGGCCACTATCACCCCACGTACGTCTACAGCTACTACCACTACGATCCGTTTCGGCGGGTTTACCCGATCTACATCTACCGGGACCACCGCGACCGCGGAGACCGCAAGCGGCGCGGTGACCGGCGGCGGGCGGCCGGGCCTCCGCGGGACCGCGGGCGGGGCGAAGCCGCGCGGCGGCCTGCCGTCCCCGAGACGGCGCCCGGAGCAGTGCCGGTAACGGTCCCGGGCAGAGTACCTGGGGAAGGGTCACGGCTCTTCGACGAACCGCGTCCCGTGATGGGCGCGCGCCCCGGAGGAGGTGGAGGTGGATCCCGTCCTGGCGGGAAGGCGGCGCCTCGACCGCGTTCGGAACCCGTAGTGCCGGGCCGCCCGTTACTCCGCGGGAGGCTGGTGACGAACGGTGTAGCCGACCGCCCGGCGGACACGCCCGATCCCGTTACGCCCGCGCCGGCGACGCCAGCCAAGCCGCGCTTGCCCGCTTCGATACCGGGCATTCGGCCCGCTCCGGGTGCGCGTGCGGGAATCCCGGTGCGTCCGCAAGGGCGGCTGAACGGGGGAGTGGTCGCCCCGGACGTCGCGCGGCCCGACCCACCGCCATCGACCAGGCCAGCGCGGCCTGCGGCCTCGACGCCGCGTTCGGGTGGCCAGCGCCCGGCGGTCCCCTCGGCCCCGCGTACGGCCCGGGAAGCGATACCGGTACGCCGGCGCGTCGTCGCTCCAGCCCGGGCGACGCCCCGGCCCCCGCCGCGACCG
>VXNE01000553.1 GCA_009840715.1 Gammaproteobacteria bacterium | reverse complement strand
GGGCGAGGTCCTCGACCTGCGGCGTGTCGGGCATGTCCTCGGCCAGCAGCCAGCGCGTAAACAGGATGCCTTCGTTGTAGCCCGCCGTGCTGATCCAGTTTCGTTCCGCCGGCCGGTGCGAGAGGTGGACGACGAAGCTGCCGTCGGCCTCCGGTTCGGCCGTGCCGCTGTTGAGGCAGACCGGCATATCCCGGTAGTTGGTGGACTGCATGTAGAAGTTCCAGGTCTGCAGCCCCCAGTAGCACGCCTCGGGCGAGCGGAACCGGATGCGCATGTACTGGTCCTCGCGCAGCCGGAAGCGGCAGAAGCAGTAGATGTTGTCGACGGTGCCCCAGCCGCCCTGCTCGGCGTCGAACGCGAACGGCGGCAGGAACTCGTTGATGGGGAACTCCACGGGCAGCGGCGCGAGCCAGGTCGTGCACTGGAAGAACATCGCCATCGTGCGGATGCGCCGGGCGAGCTGTTCGTCCGTCAGGGGGAGTTCCGGAGGCTGCGGAGACACGTTGGCGATCTCGAGGACGCTCTCCCGGGAGTTGGGTCGGTCGAAGAAGTACTCGCGGGTGAAGAGCGTTACGGAGTCGGCGTCGATCTGGAACTCGTTCGGGCCCTGCGGGTTCGGCGTCAGCTTGATCTCGAACGAGCCGTCGTCCGCGAACGCGATGTCGTGGTGGTTGACGTTCAGCGACACCCGGTCGGCCAGCTCGCCGTGCGGGTCGCCGCCGTAGAGGCAGAAGCTCAGGTAGCAGCTGTCGAAGCGCTGGCCGCGGATGATGTACTCCTGGTCGCCGCGGACCTGCGAGAAGTAGTAGACCGAGTCCACGTTATCGCCATAGAGCCTGCGGTTGCGGTCGGCCAGCAACATGAACTGCGGGCGGAGCGGGTCGTTGTGGAGGTAGAACTCCACGGCCGTCTCGAGCAGGTGGAAGAGGTGACGGTAGCCATCCACCTTGCCCTGCTCGTCGAGGCCCTTCTCGGGGTTCAGGAATGTCTGGTCCGCGTCGCGGATCACGTCGAGGAACTCGTCCAGCGCTGCCCGGCTCTCCATCATCTTCTCGCTCCTGCGCCTCGGCGCGCATTCTTGCATAGCGCCTTGGTACTCTGCCGCAGGTCGCAGTAGGGGAAACCGGCATGGAACAACAGGGCCAGTTGGCGGTTTCCGGAGGCGCGCGCATCGCCTACACGGTGTATGGGCCGGCGTCGGGCGCCCCCGTCTGTTTTTGCCCGGGCCTCGGGGGAACGCAGCTCGGATACGCCGCGGATGCAGAGCACTTCGCCGAGCGGGGCTACCGCGCCATCACGTTCGACCTGAGAGCCTTCGGCGAATCGACTCCGCCGGACGTTGTCGAACCCTCGGCGTTCACGCTGCGGGTGCTGGCCGAGGACTTCGTTGCGCTACTCGACCACCTGGACATCCCGCAGGCGCACTACGTCGGCAACTCGCTGGGAGGCGTCATCGGCCTGGAGGCCATACGTTCGCATCCGGACCGGGTTCGGTCGTTCACCAGCTTCGGGACGACCTATCACCTGAGTCTGCCGAAGCTGACGGTGTCGATGCAGTACTGGACCAATCGCGTCATCGGGCCGAAACGGATGCCCGCTTTCGTGGCCAGGAACTCGAGCACGTACGAGGAAGCCCGCTCGATCGTTCAGAAGATGTTCGAGGGCTACCCGGTCCTGGCCGGACGCTGCATCGGCTACGGCATCTACAGGTACGACTACCGGGAGGTGGCGCGTAGCTGGGGGAAACCGATCCTGCTCATCCAGGGCGGGCTCGACAGATCGATCAACAGACAGCTCTCTTCGACACTTGAGGCGCTCTCAGCCCGCGATCATTTTGAACTTCGGGCGGTCCCGGAAGCAGGCCACTTCGCCAATCTCGATCGCCCCGACGAGTTCCGCGGACTGGTCGGGGAGTTCCTCGAAAACGCCGCTTAACCGGTCCCCGTCCGGACCGCGCGCCCTTCCAGGTCCCGGAGGAAATCCAGGTAGTCGCCGTAGTGGCGCCGTATGTCGGACTCGGTGAGACCGATCTGGGTGAGGGAGTACTCGTGCTCCCCGTGGCGGCCGCGCCGCTCGTGGACGAGGAAGCGCTCCATGCGCGCGCGGCTGGCGGCGTCCAGTTCCCAGCCGAAGCGCGCGTAGAGGCGGTCCACGACTGCCATCTGGTCTTCGGCGAAATCGTCGAACCGCACATCCACGATCTGGTCCTCCTTGTCCAGTGCGGCCCGGTCCGTGAGGGCCCTGTCGAAGTAGTCGGCCCACACGTGTAGCTGCTCGCGTCCGGTGCGTGCCGTGTCCTCGTGGTCGGAGTAGAGCGAGCGCATGGAGGAGATGAGGCTCGCGGTCGAGGGCACCAGCGCGGAAGGGTCGCGATGCGTCATGACGATCCGGGCGTCCGGGTAGACCTCGAAAAGGGCCTTGAGCCGCATGAGGTGGAACGGGGACTTCAGCAGCCAGCGGTCGGGCCGCAGGCCGCCGGACTGGAGATGCTGCAGGAAGCGCCGGTGCCAGCGGAAGTTGCCGACCTGGTCGGCGGCGCCCACGAACCACTCGTGGTACCCGGGCAGGTAGCACTGCGCAATGAACTGGAAGCTCGTGAAGTTGAGCGCCGTGACCGCGATGCACTCCTGCGGCGAGTCGGCCTCCATGTAGTGCTTCCTGCGGAAGTCGGGCACGAGGGCGAACAGGCGGGCGAATTCCTTGCGGATGGCGTCGAGCCGTTCGTTGGCCTGGTAGTCGGCCGGCGGGGGGGCGGGGTGGGGCAGGAGACACTCCCAGCACAGTGGAGAACGATGGGCGGCGTCGAGGTGCAGCAGGGCCTGCAGGATGGTGGTGCCGGACCGCGGCATGCCGACGATGAAGACGGGCCGGTCGATGCGCTCCTCCGCGATCTCCGGGCTTGCCGCCAGGTTCTGCTCGATCCGGAAGCGCGACTCGGCATTGCGCTTCACCAGGTTGCGCAAGGCGATCTTGCCGAAGGCGTTCGGCCTTGCGTCCGCGCGAATCGAGCGCAGCAGTTCGCCGAGACCCTCGGACATCGCGTCGTCGGCGTAGTCGAACCCCGTCGCCGCCGCGGCCTCGGCGAGCAGGCGCCCCGGATCCGGGTCGAACAGGCGGATCCCGCACCGCTCGGCGATCGCGCCGGCCCGGTTGAGGAACCGCAGCGAGAGCGAGCGGTCGACCGGGATCGGCGTGTCGTACATCAGGTCAGCTTCTTGAGCTTCGCCGCAATCGACAGGTCTCCCTTGACCTTGATCTTGCCCGAGGCGACAGCCATGAACGGCTTGATCTCCTTGCGGCCGAGTTGCCCGAAGGTGTCGAGTGACATGGTGACCGAGCACTCGGGCTCGATCGCCTGGCCCGTGGCGACGGAGACCACGTTCGCGTCGCCGGTGCCATCAATGAGCAGGATCTCGTCGTCGAGATAGAAGGCGAGGGTCTTGCCGAGGGGGTCGATGCCGGCGGCCTTCTCGGCCATGTCGGCGCGGATCTCTTCCATTGTCATGGTCGTTGCTCTCCTCAGCCGAACGCCCGCTCCGCCGCCGTCCGCGCCCACTTGTAGTCCGCCTTGCCGTTCGGCGCCCTACGCACCTCGTCGACGAACAGCACCTGTTTCGGCAGCTTGTAGCCGGCGAGATGGTCACGCGTGAAGTCGATCAGCCCCTGTTCGTCCACGTGCTCGCGTTCTTCCTTCGAGGCGACGGCGACCACCCGCTGCCCGAACCGGTCGTCCGTCAAGCCGACTACGAGGCAGTCGTAGACCGACGGATGCAGCTTGACCGCCTCCTCGACCTCCTCGGGGTACACCTTCTCGCCCGCGGTGTTGATGCAGTTGCTGCCGCGCCCGAGGAGGGTGATCGTGCCGTCCGCGTCGACGGTCGCGTAGTCGCCCGGGAAGCTGTAGCGGACGCCGTCGATCTCCTGGAAGGTGGCGGCGGACTTCTCCGGGTCCTTGTAGTAGCCGATGGGCACGAGTCCGCTGGTCGCGAGCTTGCCCACCTCGCCCGATCCGGGGACGACGTCGCGGCCGTCGTCGGCGATGACCCTGACTCCGGGGTTGATCTGGAAGCGGGCGGTCTGCGGGTGTTCGTCGCGCGTGGCGACGGAGGAGCCCATGCCTCCCTCGGTGGAGCCCATCGCGTCGACCAGGCGCATGTCGTGGTGCTCGAGGAGCCGCTCCTTGATCTCCGAACTCCACATGACGCCGCTCGAAAGGATGCCCTGGAGGGACGCGAGGTCGTAGCTGAACCCGCGCTTCGCCGCGTCGTCGAGGGCGTCGAGCATGGGTTTCGCGAAGGCGTCCCCGACGATCACCACGCCGGTGCAGCGGTTGCGTTCGACCTCGCTCCAGATCAGGTGCGGGTCCAGCCCGAGCTTCGAGATCGTGACCACGGTGCCGCCCTGCAGGAGCGGCACGAGGGACCCGAGCCACATCCCGGTGCCGTGCATCAGGGGGCAGGCCGCGAGACTGACGGGGAAGGCGTCGGCCGCGCGCATGGTCTCGATCACCGCGGGGATGTCCTCCGCGCTCGACGGGACCGCGAGTCCCAGGCTCGCGACGGCGCCCATCATCACCGAGATGAACTGGCCGTGGGTGTACATCACGCCCTTGGGCATGCCCGTGGTGCCGCCCGTGTAGAGCATGTAGATCTCGTCGCTCGAGCGCTCGATGCGCGCCATGGGGGCGTGGTCGCGGATGGCGCGCTCGAAGTCGACCGCGTCCGCCAGCAGGGCCTCGGTGCCGTCGTCGACCTGCACGTAGAGCTTCACCTTCGGCAGCCGGTGCCGGATCTCCCAGATGCGCGCGGCGTAGCAGGCCTGGTAGAAGACGGCCTCCGCGTCCGCGTTGTCGAGCAGGTAGACGAGTTCGTCCGCCTTGTAGCGGTAGTTCACGTTGATGGGGACGCCGCGCGTCTTGAAGATGCCGTACTGCGCCTCCAGGTACTCGTTGGAGTTGTGGAGGTAGATGCCGCCCTTGCTGTCGTGGCCGATCCCGTGGGCGTCGAGGAGCGACGCGACGCGGGCGGCGCGCTCGTCGTACTCCCGCCAGGTGCGCGTGCTGTTGCCGCAGATCAGCGCGGGGCGCTCCGGAATCAGGTCGGCGATCGCCTCCCAGACGGACGCGAAGTGCAGTGCCATGTGTCCCCCCCTAACGACGTGTGGGCGGGAAGGTAATGAAAGCTGCGGAGGCTGTCACGCGTCGGGGCAGCGCCTGCCCGTAGAGCAGGCGATCATGGCGGGTGCTCCGCCAAAACATGGCATGTCTCGCCATCTTCGATGTGGGTGAGTGCGCGCGTGGCGGAAAAACACGTGTGCGCTCAACGTCTTGCGGGCGTGGCAAACCTGGCACGGTGTTTGAACGACAGAAGTCACAGGCGAAAAGCCAACCTACTCGAATCGGATAACGAAATGTTCAGGCTCTCGAGAATTCACGCACCCCGCGCAACCTTCGCCGCCTGCGTCCTGCTGGCGGCGGTGCTCCTGGCCTTCGGCCTGGTGGCGGACGCCCACGTGGCGGAGTCGTCGGTCGCCTACGTCGGCGAGGGGTGGGTGCCCGACTGGTCTACGCTGCGCGCCCTCTGCGTGGCGGTGCTGCCTTCGTGATGGAGATGGAAATGGAAGACTACGAAATGGCGGGCGGGCGGCGGCTG
>VXNE01000154.1 GCA_009840715.1 Gammaproteobacteria bacterium | reverse complement strand
GGATGGGAGCTACTTGCACTTGGCAAACTCCGTCCGGTAGGGGACACCCTTGTGGTGGCCCGTCTCGAATTCACTCACGACTCCGACACGGGCGGGGACAAGCCCCGCCCCTACAACCTCGAGAAGTCGGGCTTGCGTTTCTCCTGGAACGCGGCGATGGCCTCGCGATTGGCGGGCCCGCCGACCAGTTGCCCGAGCGTGGCGTTCTCGGCGGCCGCGGCCTCCCGCAGGCGCTCTCGTCCGGGCTCCGCGATGAGACGCTTCATGTGGGTCAGCGACTCGGTGGGGAGCGCCGCCAGGTGCGCGGCCTTCGCCTGGACGGCTGCGCTGAACCCGTCGTCCGGGAAGACATCGAGGACGAGCCCGGCGGCCCTGCAGGCGGCGGCATCCATCCACTCCGCGGCCATGAGGAACCACATGGCCTGCTGACGTCCCATCAGTGCCGGGAACGTGTGCGTGCTGGCCGCCTCCGCGACGAGCCCGAGTTCGGAGAAGGGGCAGCGGAGGCGCGCGCTCTCGGCCATGAAGGCGAAATCCGCGATCCCTACGATGGTGGCGCCGACGCCCACGCCGAGTCCGTTGACCGCCACGACGAAGGGCTTCGGGAAGTCGAATACCACCTCCAGCATCTCCGGGAAGCCGTGGGGCGGGCGCGGGCCGGAACGTCCCATCTCCGTGAGGTCCGCACCCGCGCTGAACGCGCGTCCCGTCCCGGTGAGGACGACGATCCGGCATGCGGTGTCCTCCTGCGCTGCGAGCAGCGCCTCGCTCACGTCGTTGAACTGCTGCGCGTTGAAGGCGTTCAGCGCCTCGGGGCGGTTGAGGGCGATGGTGCGTACGCCGGCTTCGTCGTTGATCCGAACCATTGTGCCTCCTCAATCAGTAATAGACCGAACGGCTGCCGCCGCCGTCTGCCGCGATCGTCTCGCCGTTGACCGCCCAGGACCGGTCGGAGCAGAGGAAGACGGCGAGGTGGGCGATCTCCCGCGCATCCACCATGCGGCCGATGCTGTTCCCGCGCCCCTCGGCATGGTCCGCCGCCTCGAGTTCCTCCACGGTGATGCCGCGTTTCGCGGCACGGGCCGCCAGCATCTCCATGACGCCCTCCGTGCGGGTGAGGCCGGGGTGGATGCAGTTCACGGTCACGCCGTCGCGTCCGAGCTGCATGGCGAGCGTGCGGGTGAAGTGCACCAGCGAGGCGTTGCGCGCGCCGCCGCTCAGGTTGCCGGCGATGCGCGCGTTCAGGCCGCTGATGTTGACGATGCGGCCCCAGCCGGAAGCCTTGAGGTGCGGGATGGCCGCCCGCGCGCACCGCAGCGCGCCGAGGTACTTGACGTTGAAGTCTTCGAGGAAATCCTCGTCCACGATGGTCTCGATGGGGCCGGTCGCCGTGGGCGAGCCGCCGGGGTAGGAGCCGCTGTTGACGAGGATGTGCAGGCCGCCGAGTGCGCGCGCGGCGTCGTCGACGGTGGCCTCGACCCGCGCGCGATCCGTCACGTCGCACGGCATCGCCAGGACCTTGCGCCCGGTGGCCTCCGCGATCTCCGCGGCGGCGTCGGTCAGCGGGCCGGGCGTGCGGGCCACCAGCACGAGCTCCACGCCCTCCCGCGCGAGTTCGAGGGCGATCGCCTTGCCGATGCCGCGGCTGCCGCCGATGACCAGGCCGCGCCGGCCTCCGAGTCCCGTTTCCATCGCTTGCTCAGTAATCCATGACCGTGTTCTCGAACACGAACCCGCCTTCCGCCATCACCAGGCGGTGGCGTTCCCCCCCGGTATCGGCGTCCCCCGTATCGTATCCGGCGTCTCCGGACCACATCGCCACCCGCACCCCGTCCGCGCGCTTGCCGAGGTGGGTCTCGTAGACCGTCGCCTCGGCGGAACGGAAGCGTTCGAGGATGCCGTCGACCGTGGCGTACCGCGACAGGTGGTAGAGCGTCACCCAGGTCGGCGGGACGAGGTCGATCTCCCCGGCCGCGTGCCGCTCGAGGGCGGCGCCGGGCGAGATCCACTGGTGTTCCTGGATCTCCCCGCCGTCGATGCTGACCGCATGTTCTCCCGCCCGCGCCGCGAAGAACCAGGTCGCGAAGCGCTTGGCCGTGCTCGGCGGCGGCGTCCAGTGCGCGAACCACACGAAGTCGTCGGGGGCGGCGGCGATGCCGGCCTCTTCCCGCGTCTCGCGGGCCGCGGCGTTGCGCGCGGTGCCTTCGGGGTCGCCGTCCTCCGCGGCGTCTTCCGCATCGATGCGCCCGCCCGGAAACACCCACATGCCGCCGAACGCGATGCGCGAGTTCTTGCGCAGCATCAGCACTTCGACGTCCGGCGACTCGCGCAGCAGCACGACCGTGGCGGCCGGCACGGCCTCTGGCGCCTTGGCGGGATCGACTTCGAGTTCGCCGTACATGTCGTTGCGGTGACGGGTCGCGGGATCGGTGGGCATGCACGCTCCTTGTCTGGTTGGCCGCTCTCGCGGGAGCGCCGTTCAGCATACCGCGCCGCCAACGGCGTTGCGCAGCGCCGCGAGCGGACAGGCGTACACGGCTGGTTCGCCCCCCAAGGTCGACCGCCGCTACAATCCTCAGGGTGGGGTTCCGGGAAGGCACGGTGGTGGACGACCATCGCTTGCCCGGAAGGGGGAAGGAGGTGGAAGTGGGCTATCGGAACAGAATCACCATCGAGCCGGGCAAGCGTGGCGGAAAGCCCTGTATAGGTGGCTTGCGAATCACGGTCTACGACGTGCTGGAGTACCTGGCTTCAGGGATGTCCGAGCAGGAGATCCTCGATGACTTCCCGGATCTCACCCGCGCCGATATTCGCGCCTGCCTGAGCTTCGCGGCCGACCGCGAGCGAAAGCTCGTGTCCCTCGGCGGGTCGTGAAGCTGCTCTTCGATCACAACCTCTCGCACAAGCTCGTCGGGCGCCTCGCCGATGCGTTCCCGGGATCGGAGCACGTACGCAGCCTCGCTCTCCACAGGGCGGACGACGATTCGACGCGGACGAGACGGGGGCCTTCCTGATCGTTGGCGAGAAGGTTCTCTGAGCCGTCCGCGTTCGCCATGCGGCGAAAGGCGCCGACAAGGATTTGCGGGGAGGGGCCTGCCGGGGCCAGGGAGAGGGCGGTGACGGCTGCGACAACCTCTCCGTAGCCGTGGCCCAATCCCGGCCGACGACGGCCAGGCGGCTTCAAAGGCAGTGAAGGCGTCCGTTCCGCTTGCGGGAAGAACCCCGACGGGGGAGTATTCGCGGTTTTGCCCCCGACGGGACGCCTCGATGGCGCGAGTGCTCATCGTGGGCGGCACAGGTCCGACCGGCGTGCCGCTCGCGAACCGTTTCCTGCATCACGGCCACGAGGTCGCCATCCTGCACTCGGGCCGGCACCCGGCCGAGTTCGACGGGCCGGTGGAGCGGATCATTGGCAACGCCCGCGACGGCGAAGACCTGAAGGCGAAACTCAAGCGGCGCGAGTGGGACATCGCGGTATGCATGTACGGCCGTCTGCGCGCACAGGCGGAGGTGCTGGCCGGCAGGACGGGCCGCCTCGTCGGCATCACCGGCCAGCCGGTCTACCTGGGCGCCCAGCCGCCGACGCCGGAAGGCAGGATTCCGCTCCCGATCCCGGAGTTCGCGCCGCGCCAGTACGACGCCGAGGGGTACACGGGCAAGGTCGCCGTCGGGGAGGACCAGCTCTTCGAGCAGCACGGCCGCGGGGACTTCGAGGTCGTGATCGTGCGCTACCCGGGCGTGTTCGGGCCGCGGGCGCCGATGAACCACGAGTGGGCCGTCGTGAAGCGCATCGTGGACGGCCGCCCCTTCATGATCCTGCCCCACGACGGCGTCACCTACTTCCAGCGCGGGTACGCGGACAACCTCGCGCACCTCGTCTACCTCGCGGCAACCCGCCCGGAGGCGGCGGGCGAAGCTTTCAACGCCGGCGATGAGCGTGTGCTCAGTAGCCGCTACGTGGCCGAGATCATCCGCGACGAACTCGGGTCGGACATCGAGTTCGTCGGGATTCCGGCCGAGTTCTGCCCGGGGGTGTTCCCGCTGGCGGAGAAATCCAACCAGATGCTCGACATGTCGAAGGCGCGCAACCTGCTCGGCTACCGCGACGTGGTGGACGTCGAGATCGCCACGCGGCGCACGGCCGTCCACCTGCGGGACGATCCGCCCGACCCGAAGGATCTGTATCCCGCGGGCACGGGCAAGTTCGACTACGAGCGCGAAGACCAGATCGTCCGGCAGTGGCAGCGGGCGGTGGAGTTCATGAACCAGCCTGAATAAAGCAGGCATACCGAGGAGACCAACGATGTCGCTCACGATCTACGGACCGCCCCAGACCCGCGTTACGCGCACGCTCTGGATGGCACACGAACTGGGGCTCGAATTCGACAGCGACCCGGGGTTCGACGAGAACCAGACGCCGACCGCGGAGCTCCTGGCGGCGAACGCCATGGGACAGTCGCCGACCATCGACGACGACGGGTTCGCGCTCGCGGAGTCGATGGCGATCAACCTCTACCTGGCCCGGAAGCACGGTCAGCTTGCGCCGGCGTCCTTCGAGGACGAGGCGCAGACCTGGCGCTGGAGCTTCTGGGTGATGACCGCGGTCGAGCCGGGCCTGCTGGACGTGCTCAAGCACAAGTTCGGCGTCATGGGTTACGAGCAGGACGACGAGGCGGCCAAGGCGGCCGCGGAGCCGCTCGAGCGTCCGTTCAACGTGCTCGAGCAGGCGCTCGAGGGCCGCGACTACCTGCTGGGCGACGAGTTCACGGTCGCGGACCTCAACGTGGCGAGCGTGATGGCCTGGGGGACGATGGGTGGCCTGGACTACGCCGCGCAACCCAATGTGGCCGCGTGGCTCGGTCGATGCCTTGGCCGGGACGCCGCGCGGCGGGCCCACGGCCAGTGACGCCTATGATGGCGAGAGTCGAGATGGACGGGAGAAGCGGATGAAAGCGACGTGGAATGGCACCGTGCTCGCCGACAGCGGCGACACGGTCGTGGTCGAGGGGAATCACTACTTCCCGGCGGACGCCCTGAACCGGACCCACTTCGAGGACAGCGACACGACCTCGTACTGCCCATGGAAAGGCACCGCCAACTACTACCACGTCGTGGTGGACGGCGAGACAAACCGCGATGCGGCGTGGATCTACCACACGCCCAAGGACGCGGCGAAGGAAATCACGGGCCGGGTGGCGTTCTGGCACGGCGTGCAGGTCGCGTGACGACGCCATGACGACGGAACTGGACATCCGGGACCTGATCCCGGATGTGGTCGAAGCGGTCGGGGCCTTCGACTTCGACGACCGCGGCAGCGGCATCTCCCCGCGCCGATTGCCGTCGTGGACCCGGCCCCAATTGCCGCAGTTCAGCGACATCATGGCGCGCATGCCGTCGGGCGTGCGGTTGCGGTTCGCGACCGACTCGCGGCGAGTCGGCATCGCCTTCCTCGCGACGACCGTGACGGCGCAACTGCTTCCCCGGCGCCCCGTGGTCTTCAACCTCGAGACCGGGGACGGGACACTCTCGACCGCGTCCTCCGTCCTCGGAAACAACATTCGGCTGGACCTGGCCAATCCGGGCCGGTACGAGGTCGAACGGGGCGACGCCGACACCCTGGTGTTCGAGGGCCTGGACGAAGGTACGAAGACCTGCGAACTCTGGCTGC
>VXNE01000465.1 GCA_009840715.1 Gammaproteobacteria bacterium | reverse complement strand
TCCTGGGCGCGGCGGATCATCTCGGCGAGACGTTCCGGGGAGTCGTTGGCGAGTTCGTCCGCCGTGGCCTGGGAGGAGATGATCTCGGCGTCGGCGACGAGTTCGTTGCCGTTGCAGTGGTCGCCGTTCGCGTGGGTGTTGACGAGCGTCCCGATGTCGTTGGCGGCAGGCTCCGCGGCGCGCATCGCCTTCAGCATCTCGGCGGTGAGCGGCACGTCGAAGAGCGTGTCGACGAGCAGCGCCTCGCCCTCGGAGACGATGAGGCCGGCGTTGCTCCAGCCCCAGCCGCCGTCGGGCTGTATCCACGCGTAGCCGCCCGACCCGAGGTCGTGCAGCCCGTGCTCGAATGGTCGGATTCCCAGGGACATGGCGCCTCTCCTGCCGCTTCGTGAGCGTGCGACGGCGACCGATAATGCGCTAAGTTCCGCGCCCGTGGAAGAGTTCGAGAAGATCAGGCCCTACCGGGACGACGAGGTCGCGGAGGTCCTGCGCCGTGTAGTGGCGGACCCGGCGGCCGCCCAGGGAGTCGCACGGTTCCTCGCCCCGGGCTGCTTCCGCCACGCGCCCCGCATCACCTGCTGGGCCCTCGCCCGCGCCCTGGCCTGGCGCACGCGGAACCTGCGCTCGGTGGACGACCTGCACGGCGAAATCGGGCATTGGTTCGGGCGGCTCATTCGTCGCACGACCACGGGGCTCACCTGGAGCGGAATCGAGACGCTGGAGACGGGGGAGCCGCATCTCTTCGTCTCCAATCACCGCGACATCGCCCTCGATTCCGCGTACATGAACTACGCGCTCTGGTCGTCCGGCTACCGGACTTCGCAGATCGCGGTGGGCGAGAACCTCTTCACGCACGCGTTCGCGACCGACCTCATGCGGCTCAACCGCGGCTTCATGGTGCCGCGGACCGGCGGCAGTCCGCGCACGCAGTACGCCGGGATGCGCACGACGTCACGTTACATCCGCGCCGTGCTCGATGCCGGCGAGTCGGTCTGGATCGCGCAGCGCGACGGGCGCGCGAAGGACGGCATCGACCGCACGGAACCCGCGCTTCTCAAGATGTTCCTGCTGGCGTGGCGAGGGGAGTGCGATGCCATCGGAGACTGGCTGCGGCGCGTGCGCCTGGTACCCGTGTCGATCTCCTACGAACTGGACCCGTGCGCCGGGGCGAAGGCGCGGGAGCTCTACTTGACGGCGCGGGACGGCGGCTACGAGAAGCCCGACGGGGAGGACCACGCCTGCATGGTACAGGGGATCCTGGGCTTCAAGGGCGCCGTGCACGTGGCCTTCGGGACACGGGTCGAAGGCGATTTCGAGAGTGCCGAGGAGCTTGCGGCTCACCTCGACCGCGTGATCGTCGGCAACCTGCGCATGTACTCGACCCACGTTTTCGCCCTGGAAGGCCGCGCGAATCTGGGGCCTCGCGTCGGGGAAGCGTTCCACGGGACCCTCGATGACTGTCCGCCGGAACATCGGGACTACGTGCTGCTGCAATACGCCAACCAGTTGCGCAATCAGCGGGAATTGGTGGACGGCGTTGTGACGTGATTGCGTGGGGGTCGCCGGACGCTACCTCAAGTGGTCCAGCATCCCCTCGAGGTCACAGATGGTCTGATTGTCGCTCTGCAAAAGCTCGGCCCTGCGGCACACGAGGAACCGCTGGTCGGCCTCGATCAGGTCCGCGTTGCGGTTGAGGAGCGCCAGGTCGTCGCGAGTGGGGCGGCTGGTGAGCTTGACTTCGATCGCCCAGCGTTCTCCGCCGAACTCCAGGACCAGGTCGATCTCGCGCTGATCGCTCGTGCGGAAGTGAAACGCGCTATGGGCCGCGCCCCGGGTCTCCAGCGCGGTGAGCACCTGCTCGATGACATAGCCCTCCCAGCTCGCCCCCACCCAGGGCTGGCTCAAGAGCGCGTCGGCGCTCTCGACGTTGAGCAGGGCATGCAGCAGTCCCGTGTCCCGCCAGTAGACCTTCGGCCGCTTCACGAGGCGCTTTCCGATGTTCGCGTGCCAGGCGTCGAGCCGGCGGAACAGAAATGCCCCGACCAGGTAGTCGAGGTAGGAGTTCACGGTGTGGTAGGAGAGCCCGAGACTTTTGCCGATCTGGCTGGCGTTCCACTCCTGTCCGTGGGCGGTCGCCAGCATCCGCAGGAGGCGCAGGGTGGTCTGGGGTGCGGCTGGAAGACCCCAGTTGGGGAGGTCGCGTTGCCTCAGGAGATCCAGGTAGTCACGCTGCCAGGTGGGAAAGGTCCTGCCGTTGAGTACTCCGCCGTCGGGAAAGCCGCCCATGAGCCAGTGGCGGTCCCGCTGGGCTTTCGATTTGAGTTCGCGTAGTGCGAAGGGTGCGAGTTCGACGACGGACAGCCTGCCCGCGAGGGACTCGGACACCCCGGTCATCAACGTCGGCGAAACCGAGCCGAGTAGCAGGAAGCGGCCCCGGCGGTCGCGTTTGCGGTCGATCTCACCTCGAAGTCGGGCGAAGACATCGGGCCATCCCTGCGCTTCGTCGAGCACGAGCAGGTCGTGCCGGGCGACCGTCTCATCCCATTGGACGTCCAGCCGCAGGCGGTCCGGCTCCTGCTCGAGGTCGAAGTAGCGTTTGCCGAGCCGGCGGGCGAGCGTCGTCTTGCCGGACTGGCGCGGCCCCACGAGGGCAACCGCGGGATAGTCGCGGAGGCGCTGGACGATCAGCGACGAGATGGCCCGGTTGAGCATCTTTGTATTTTAGAAACGAGTTTCTATTTTGCAAGAACCGTCATCGGCGTTTGCCGGGCCTTCGGCGAGCGGCTACAGTCGCGGACCGCACCGTGGCCTCGCGGCGGCATGCAACGGCGGATCAGGAAATGGCGCGTGATCTGACTTCGACCATCGGCCGGCACTTCGCCGAACGCGGCTATTGCGTCGTCGATCGGGCCTTCGACTCCCGCGACGTGGAGTTGATGTGCCAGGAGGCCGTGGACGTCTGCCTGGGCAACCGGGGGTTCATCTCCAGGAATCCCGGAGCCGACTGCAGGACCGTGGAGGACGTGAACGACCGCGTCATCGCGGTGCACTTCCCGCACAAGGTTTCGGAGGTCTTCCGCGCGTACTTGGCGCATCGGTCGCTCACGCGCGTCCTCGCCGAGATCGTGGGGCCCAACGTCAAGTGCATGCAGTCGATGATCTTCATGAAGAGCCGGGGCCTGCCCGGACAGGCCTGGCACCAGGACGAGGCGTTCATTCCCACCGCCGACCGGAGCCTCGTGGGGGCGTGGATCGCCCTCGACAGGGCCACCATCGAGAACGGCTGCCTGTGGGTGATCCCGGGGTCCCACCGTCATGGAACGCTGTGGGAGATGCGGCGGCACGACGATCCGCGCTTCGACGGCACCCCCGAGACGTTCGGCTTCCCCTACGAAGAAGAAACGGCGGAACCCGTCGAGGTCGAGCGGGGCAGCGTTGTCTTCTTCCACGGGTACGTGCTCCACCGGTCGCTGCCCAATACGGCGCCGGCCGGCTACCGGAGGGCGCTGGTCAACCATTACATGAGCGCGGAGTCGCCGCTCAAGTGGTCCGGGGGCATCCCCGAGAACATGCGGGACGACTACCGGGACATCGTGATGGTCGCCGGCACGGACCCGCGGGCGGCACTCGGAGTGGAAGACCTGTCGCTGCCGTACTACCGCACGCGAGACCTCGCCGCCTGATCAGTCCACCATACCGTCAAAGTAGCGCACGGGTTGCTGCGAAGGCTCTCGGCAGATCTCGATGCCCGTGAGGCTGCCAAGATGCGGTCGACCGTAGCTCGAAACCGCGCGCCCGGGACTGCTACGAGGCGGCGCGGCGCAACGAAGAGCGGACGCGCTCGGGGACGCTGATCGCAACGAAGCTGCTGGCGGGGAACAGGTAGTCCTCACCGCTTTCGTCGACGACGCGCAGGTCGCCGGAAAGCGCGGCGTCGCCATCGGGGAGTGTCTTGTAGATCTTGTGCAGTTCAAGGGAAACCGGGTAATCCGCGTTGTCGACGCAGACTACGTACTCGGTGTCCCTTAAGGCTGTTGGTTCGGTCATGGTCGGTCCAGATAGCGCTTGCGCTTGATCTCCTTGCGGCCGATGCGGTGCGCTTCGTACCAGTGCAGTTCGGCCAGCCGTATGTCGCCGTTGTCCAGTTGTATGCGGGCGGTCCCCTTTCGCTTGCGCCAGTTCAGCCTCGAAAGCTCGCGGATTCCCGCGCCCCGGGCGATGGTTTCCGTGCGAAATGCGCCCGAGGATGCGGAAGTTCACGGTGGTCTCACACGCCGCCTCGGCCTGTGGCGGAGGGTTCCAGATGGTGCGCGGCGCGTCAAGAACAACACCACGCCGGGGCAATGGTCTCGCGCGCCGACGCGCCACCGGACGCCGGCGCGGCGGGCCCCCGCGGGTGGGTCATATGGGGTGGGGGGCGGCCTGGTCAGGCCCCCCAACCGGGGAAGTAGGGCCCCGCGTCGGCTGACGCGTCGCGGCCGATCTCGATGCCCATGAGCCGCCCCGGGATGTCGTCGACCGGCGGGTGGATGCCGCCCCAGATCCGGGACAGGCTGCACTGGTCCGCGGCGTCCCTGTACGTGGCCCACTGCAGGGTCATGTCGACGGACGGTCCCGCCTCGAACTGCAGGAATGCGTTTGCGGGGATGCGGAAACCGCTCATGCCGCCAGGGAAGTAGGTGTCGCCCGTCAGGGCCGACAGCACTTCGGCGGCGGACCGCGAGTAGGTGGAGTGCCCGGAAACGTACCCCGCGAAGGGCGGGGTCACGAACGTGGGCCGCTGGTAGGGCCACCAGTCCTCGGCACGGATCCAGCCGACGCCGGCCACGTCGACCTTCGGATCGTCGATGAAGTCGGGTCCCCGCCACGTGTAGAACTTGGGCTTGCCGACGTGTTCGTGGGACGGGCCGCGCAGCGGGTCCTCGTCGTCGATGAGCTCGACGAAACCCGGTATCAGAGGGATCCCATGCTCATGGTACGAAGGCAGGTTGGGATCGCTGCCCTGTCCGAGTTCAGCCATCCCGCGTAGCGCCGAGATCGGCCGGATGTAGTCGTACCAGCCCTTCGCGCCCCAGGCGGCGATGGCGGAGTCGTGCATGGCGCCGCCAAGCGCGAAGTAGGTCTTGAGGTCCCATTCGAGCCGTTCGAGTTCACGGCCGGCGCCGGCGAAACGCCGTTCGAGGAGCGGGTGATCGTTGACCTCGTTGGCGATGACGAACCAGTGGCCGGGCGGGGTCTCGGACTCGGGCCCGTCGGCCCAGAACTCCGCGAGCACGCGGGTGTAGTCCCCGCGCGGGACTTCCTGGGGCGCGTATGGCGCGCCGGTCCTGGGGTTCTGCGGATAGCCGGTTCCGGGGTCGCCGCCGGACTGCGTGTCGAAGAAGGACGGGTAGTCCTCGAACGCCCGCGGATACGACTGGATGTTGCCCAGGGACGCGGGGGAGATGTCCATCGTGACGCCGTCGGCGGGGTCGAGGTGCGAGGCCCAGACGGCCACCAGCGAGAACGCCCATTTGTACTGCTCCGCGAGAGGCCCTTCGATGGTCGGCGGCGGGCCGGGATCGTGGTAGAGGCGGTACTCGAAGCCGTCCCGCTCGCGGACCGTCATGTCCTCGTCCCCGAGGGCGAACGGCACAACACAACCCCACTCCGGGCCGCGGAAGGCGGGCGTCCACTCCAGGA
>VXNE01000182.1 GCA_009840715.1 Gammaproteobacteria bacterium | reverse complement strand
CCCATGATCAGGGTGTACTTCCGCACCTACGACACGGCTGACGCGCCGGTCGCCGTCGCCTGCGGCAGCCGCTCGTTGCGCGTGCGGTTTCTCGAGGCGGTGGGCGCGAAGGATGCGGAACTCGATGCTCCCGGCAACGAGAGCAGCCATGGGTACTACCGCGAACTCGCTGCGGAGATCGAGGAGACGATGCGCGCGAAGCCTAGCGCCCACTGGCTCTCCCGTCTTCGGGCGGCGGGCGTCCCGGTCTCGGCGGTCAAGTTCCCCGTGGAACTGTTCGACGACGAACACGTGCGCGCGAACGGGATGCTCCACACCTTCCCTCACCCGGAGGCCGGAGACGTCACGGCGCCGGCGCCGCCGGTCCGCCTGGATGGAGACGGATTCCGGCCGAGGGAACCGACGCCGGCGTTCGCCTCGGAGACCCGCGAGCTTCTCGGCGAACTTGGTTTCGCCGATTCCGAAACGGACGCGCTGGTCGAGGGTGGCGTGACGCGGGAACGCCGGCCGGACTGACGACGCTGCTAAGATTCGGGCAACGGCCCGACGAGGCCGCAACGCGGTTGGACCGATGAGCACTGAGACGTTCGCGGATCGCTGCGTGGCGAACAACGCCCGCTACGCGGAGACCTTCGACAAGGGGGATGCCCCGATCCCGCCCGCGCGCAAGGCCGCGGTCGTGGCGTGCATGGACGCGCGCATGGAGACCGGCCGCCTGTTGGGCCTCGCGGAGGGGGACGCCCACGTGATCCGGAACGCCGGCGGCGTCGTCACCGAGGACGTGCTGCGCTCCCTGGTCATCTCGCAACGCCTCCTCGGCACGCAGGAGATCGTCCTCGTCCAGCACACGGAATGCGGCATGCTCACGTTCCGGGACGACGACGTGAAGGACGCCATCGAGGCGGACACCGGCCTGCGCCCGTCCTTCGCCCTGGAGGCGTTCGGGGAACTGGAGGAGAACGTGCGTCAGTCCATCCGACGCATCGAGGCCTGCCCGTTCATTCCGGTGAAGGACAAGATCCGCGGCTTCGTCTACGACGTGAAGACGGGGCGGATCTCCGAGGTGGTATGACGGGGGCCGACCGCCGGCGGCGGGCGCGCCCGCTGGTCGCCGCCCGGGCCCTGCGGCAACTTGTCGCGAACCCGGAGGACACCGTACGGGTCTTCGAGGTCATCAACGCCATGGCGGGACCCGCCCTGGCCCGCGGGCTGGAGCGCTTCCGCCGCACGGAACTCGGCAGGCGCGTACTCGCGGAGCGGCTCGACCTCCTTGACCTGCTGCGCGATCGCGAGAAGCTCCGGACCCTGCCGGAGGGCACGCTCGGGCGCGCGTATCACGACTTCGTCTACGGAGAGTCCCTGACGGCCGACGGCCTGGTCGCCGCCAGCACGAACGAGACGGTACGGACCTACGGCTTCGACGACCCGGACCTCGCTCGTTTCGGCGCGCGCATGCGTGACCAGCACGACCTGCTGCACACGCTGACCCGCTACGGGCGGGACCCTTTCGGAGAGGTATGCCTCCTCGCGTTCAGCTATGCGCAGTTGCGCAACCGGGGCATCGGGATGATCGTCCTCGTCGGCGCCTGGTGGATCGGGCGCCGTCTCGGCTTCGGGGTCGTCCGGGCGCTGTGGCAAGCGTACCGCGCGGGCCAGCGGGCGATCTGGCTGCCTGGCCAGGACTGGGAGGCGCTGTTGCGCATGCCGCTCGCGGACGTGCGGCGTCACCTCGGCATCCGCGAGCCCTCCGTCTATCTGGAGGTGCGTCCGGCGGAGCTTCCCGCGATGGCGTGATCGCCAGCTCCGCCGCCTGTGCGTGTAGATGGCGTGATGTTCGGTGCGGTCAGTGCCTGGAAGGGCGAGCCTTCGGCGAGCCGCCGCTTGACCGTTTCGATCGGGTTCCGGTAGTCGACCGTGCCGAGGCCGAAGTTGGTCAGCTTGTAACCGATCAGCGCCTGCAGCTTTTCCGGCATCTCGACGACGACCTCCGGCGGTACGCCGATGAACTGGTTCTCGCGCTGCTTGAGCCAGGCCAGGTTGAAGTTGAGGTTGATGGAGCGCCGGTACTCGTCGGCTGTCGAGTTGCCGCCGCCCCGGTGCCAGAGGGCGCCTTCCCAGAGGAGCAGCGCGCCGGCGGGCATCTCCACGCTTGCGGTCGGCGCATCCTGGTCTACCCGCTCCACGGAACGGTGGCTGCCTGGCACCACTTCCGTGGCCCCGTTCTCGCGCGTGAAGGGGTCCAGTGCGATCAGGGTGTTGACGATGAGCGGGGGATGCGGGCGCGGGATCGGGTAGTGGCCGTCGTCCTGGTGCATGCGCTGGCGACGGTCGCCGGGCGCGGGCCGCATGGCGGCGACGCCGGAGATCTGGAAGTCGGGTCCGAGGACTGCCTCTATCAGGGCCAGCAACCGGTCGTCGACGAGGAGTTCGTCCACGGCCCGAGTCTTGGCCAGCAGGTTGTGCGTGTGCACGGTCTGCTGACCGTATTCCTCGGTCATGCGGCTGCCGATGTCGTCGAACACGGGTGCAAGGCCGTGACGCAGTCGGTCGAGCATCTCCGGGCCAAGAAAGTCCGGGACTACGGCGTAGCCGTCTTCCTGTATGCAGCGCACTGCGCCGTCGATGTCCATGGGCACCCCTCCCCAACAAGCAGAGCCGTGGGTTGCCGCTTTCAGAGCGCGGCGACGCCCGCTTCGGCGATCGCCAGGTCTTCTTCGTCCGTGGCGCCGGCAACGCCGATCGCCCCGATCAGCGTGCGGTCCTGCACGAGTGGCAGGGAGCCGTCGGCCACCATCATGCGGCCGCCGCGCATGATACTCGCCGCCCGGAACCAGTTCTCGTCCTTCACGGGCGCCAACTGCGCGCCCTTGGTGCCGCCCCAGATCGTGCAGGTGTACGCGAGGCCGTACGCGATGTCGAACCATATGCCCGGGGCGCGGTCCATGCGGCCGACGGCCGAGATGTCTCCGGCCCGGTCGACCACGACCACGGTGACGAACTTCTCGAACTCGCGCGCCTTGGCCAGGGCCGCATCGACGGCGTTCTGTGCCTGCTCGTGGGTCAGTTGGGGCATCGAGGGATCCTCCTGCAAGGGATGGGGGCCGGTCGTGGTCGGTCCGTGTCGGAGGGCCGGCGACGGCGGCGCCCCAACCTTATCACCGCGCCGGCCGAACGCCGGTATGCTGTGACACTCCGTAAGGGGCGGGGAGGCCGAATGCACCGCGGGATGGCGCTGGCGTCGATGGCCCTGGTGCTGGCGTTCGTCGGCTTCACCGTGGTGGATGTCGAGGGCGCCGGCGCGATCTATGCCGGTGTGCGGAGCTGGATCGACGCCACCTTCAGCGGTTACTACGTGGCCGTCCTCTGCGTCATGCTGGTCGCGAGCGTCTACCTGATGGTGGGCCGGCACGGCCGGATCCGTCTCGGCCCAGACGACGCGCGGCCGGAGTTCAGGACGTTCTCCTGGCTCGCCATGCTCTTCTCCGCCGGCCTCGGCATCGGCCTGCTGTTCTTCTCCATCGCCGAACCGATGGGGTACTTCGACTACGCCGAGTCCCAGTCCTACCCCACGAACCCCCATGCGGACCAGGTAGGCGCGCTGGCGATGGACGAGTCCCGCGCGGTGCATGCCCTTCGGGTCACGTACTTCCACTGGGGCCTGCACGCCTGGTCGCTCTATGTCGTGACCGGTCTCTGTCTCGCCTACTTCGGGTTCCGCAAGAACCTCCCGCTGACGCTGCGCTCGGCGCTCCACCCGCTGATCGGGGAGCGGATCCACGGGCCCATCGGACACGGTGTGGACCTGCTGGCCGTGTTCGGGGCGGTGTTCGGGGTGGCCACCTCCCTGGGGCTCGGGGCTCGCCAGATGGCCGTGGGACTCGGCGTCCTGTTCGGCGTCGAGCCGGCGCTCGTGACCCAGATCGTGCTGGTGGCGGTCATCTCGGCGGCGGCCACGCTATCGGCGGTAACGGGCGTCGCACGGGGCATCCGGGTGATCTCGGAGTGGAACATCTACCTCAGCATCGTGCTGCTGGCCCTGTTCCTGTTGCTCGGGCCCTCGGCGTGGCTGATGGAACTCCTGGGCCGGAGTATCGGATCCTACGTCTGGCATCTCGTGCCGATGGGCCTCTGGGTTGCGGACGCGCCCGGCGAGACGGCGTGGCAGAGCGACTGGACGATCTTCTACTGGGGCTGGTGGATCGCCTGGGCGCCTTTCGTGGGACTGTTCATCGCGCGCATTTCCCGGGGGCGGACCATCCGCGAGTTCACGATGGGCACGCTGTTCGTGCCGACGGTCGCCGGCATGGTGTGGATCTGCCTGTTCGGTGGCAATGCCCTGTACATGGAGCTGTCGGCCGAGAGCGGCGTGGGGACGGCCGGGATCCTCGATCTCGTTCGCGTCGGCGAACTCGAGGCGGCGCTCTTCGGCACCATCGATCGGTTGAGCGATGTCGCATGGCTGGGATGGGCCATGTCGGCGCTCGCGACCATCCTGCTCGCCACCTGGTTCATCACGTCGTCGGACTCCGCCACGCTGGTGATCGCGACGATGCTCAGCATGGGCGACACGCAGCCGCCGCGCGGACTGCGGATCTTCTGGGGCGTGGCGATCGGGACGGTCGCGGCGGTGCTGCTGCTTGCGGGTGGGCTGCAGGGCCTGCAGGCGGCCTCGGTGGCCGCGGCGCTGCCAGTAAGCGTTGTGCTGATTGCGATCCTGGTGGGGGTGCTGAAGGCGCTGTGGTCCGACTCGCCGGGGCCGGCCTAGGGCGTCACGTCTCGATGGGATTGTCCGGGTCGGTGATCCACTCGCTCCACGATCCGGGGTAGAGTGTGGGCTCCGACAGCCCGGCATGGACCATGGCAAGGATGTTGTGGGCCGCCGTGACGCCGGAGCCGCAATAGCAGACGGTCCTCCGGTCCTCGGACCCTGCGAGCAGTGACTCGAAGCGTCGCCGCAGCGACGCACGGTCGGCGAAGCGGCCGTCGGGCGTCAGATTGTCGGCGAAAGGAGCGTTGCGGGCGCCGGGAATGTGACCGCCCCGCGGATCGATGGTCTCGTTGCTGCCGTCGAAACGGTCGGGAGCGCGTGCGTCGAGCAGCGTCCAGGTGCGCTCGACCACGTGGGAGCGGAGTTCGGGCATCGTGACGGTTGTTGGCCGGGCCTCGGGCGGTGGAGGCAGCGAGGCCGGCATAGTGCCAGGTGTGCCGGCGGCCATCGCCTGCCATGCGTGGTACCCGCCGTCGAGCACGGCCACCCGCGCGTGTCCCGCCCAACGCACCATCCACCAGCATCGGGCCGCGAACATCCCGCCGGCGTCGTCGTACGCGACCACCTGGGAGTCCTCCGCAACGCCGTGCGCGCGTAGCCTCTCGCGGAAGGCGTCGCGGTCCGGCAGGGGATGCCGGCCGGTGCGTCCCGGGGACACGGGTCCCGCGAGGTCACGGTCGAGGTGCAGGTAGACGGCGCCGGGGATGTGCGCGTTCGTGAAACGCGCTTCGCCGGCGTCCGGATCGGCCAGGTCGAAACGGCAGTCGAAGACGCGTGCCGAGTCGGGATCGAGCGCCGCCAGTTCGGCAGCGCCGATCAGCGTCGCGAACGCGGTCACAGGACGGTGTCGAGGGCCCCGGCGAGTGCTGCGACGATACGGTCGATGTCCTCGTCGTCGATGGTGAACGGCGGGCCTATGAC
>VXNE01000304.1 GCA_009840715.1 Gammaproteobacteria bacterium | reverse complement strand
TTTTTTTTTCAACCCACACGACGGCATCCCACATTCCCTCTGGTCTCGTGGGCTGGGTTATGTTTTTAATTTACAGCGCCTCCACCGTCAGGCCGCCCCAGAAGCGCACGCGGCCGTCGGTCTCGAACGACTGCCGCCCGTACATGGGCAGGAAACGCACGCCGTGGCCGGACATCCAGCGCAGGGTGTCGAAGCTGTCGTCGATCAGCTTGCCGGCCAGGTCCGGATCCGTCCGGTACTCCGTGATGCGGCCCATGTCGTCGTAGAAACGGTCGCGGGGGTAGGAGCCGAAGTCGGTCCGGGCCAGTTCGTCCTCGGTCAGGTCCGGCATCAGCGCCTGCATGTCGGCGTTGCCGTCGTAGACGACGCGCATGCCGCCGGCCGTGAAGCGCGAATTGCCGCCCCGCTGCTCGAACGGCGCGCGTTCGAGGACCGTGACCTCGGCGCCCCGCTCGCGGGCGGAGATCGCGGCGCAGAGGGCCGCGTTTCCGCCGCCGACGACGATGACATGGGTCATGCGCGGACGCCCCGGACAGGTTCGAGCCCGTGCGCCTCTCTCGCCTTGCCGAGGTCCGCGAGAAAGTCCGCACGGCGCCGCGGGGAAATCGCGACACTGCCCCGCCGATGCCAGATGGTGATCATGTCGGTCGAGAGGCCGGCCTTCCAGGAGGCCCCAAGGCTGTCCGAATGCGTGATGCGGATGATCGTGTCCACCGGGATTCGCCAGCGGAAGACGAAGGATCGAATGTGCAGGACGGACGAGTCGATCCAGTACCTCGTGTTGAGGGACCCGAGGACCACGATGGAGAGCAGCGTCACGAGGACTGTGCCGACGGCGATCTCGGTGGCGTTACCGCTCTCCCATGCTTCCCAGAGAAAGATGTAGTTGACGGGGAGGATCAGGATCAGGATGCCGACGAGAACCGGCGAGACCTTGGACCTGTAGACCCGACCCCTCATCGCATCAACTCTTGGCCCGGTCCCTGGCCTGCTCGAGCTCACGCAGGAACGCCGCCTCGTCGCGCGGCGAGATCATGACCGTGCCTTTCTTGTGCAGGATCGCGAGGCGGTCGAGGGACAGCGCCGGCGCACTTAGAAAGCTCCGCGAAGGCGTGACGCTGATGATCGAGTCGACCGGGATCCTCCAGCGGAACAGGGATGCCCGGACGTGCAGGACCGAGTCGGCGATCCAGTAGCGGACATGGAACCCGGAGAGGACGAGTACGAGGCCAAGGAGATGCAGCGGCGCGGCAATCGCGAACTCGGTCGGGCTGCCGTCGCGCCAGGCGGTCCACAGGCTTCCCACGAGCACGACCATCGCGAGGACCATGACCCCGACGAGCCATGGCGTCGTCTTCGATCGGTACACGCGACGGGCGTTCATGGGCACCCCCGAACTGCGTACCCGAGTTTACGCCACCACTCCCTGCGCCCGCAGCGCTTCCGCGTCCGCCCCCAGCTCGGCCAGGATCTCGTCGGTGTGTTCGCCAAGCAGCGGCGGCGGGCATTCCGGCGTGGTGGGCGACTCGTCCACGGTGAAGCCCGCGCCGAGGACGGTGAGTTCGTCCACGCCCGGAACGCCGCTGAGCGTCGCGAGACTGCCCCGGTGCGCGAGTTGCGGATGCCGCACGGTCTCGGGCGGCGTCTTGGCGATCCCGGCGGGAACGCCGCCCTCGCGCAGGACGCAGTCCCAGTGCTCCGCGGTGTCGGTGGCGAAGAGGTCGGCGAAGATCTTGCGCAGGACGACGCGGTTCTGCTGCGCTGCCGCTGGCGTGGCGAACCGTTCATCCTCCAGGAGGTCGGCCCGCCCCACCGTCTGCGCGAGGCGCACGAACAGCCGGTGGCTGTTGGCGTTGACCATCAGCGTCCCGTCGGCGGTCTCGAACGTACCCGCGGAACCGACGCCGGCGAGGGGCTGGGGACCGACGCGGCGGCCCACGCGCCCGGTCGCGAGGAAGCCGTAGTAGTTGAGGCCCATGAGGGTCATGCACGACTCGAGCATCGAGACGTCGAGGAAGGCCCCCGCGCCGGTCCGCTCGCGCCGCAGGAGCGCACCGTTGATGGCGGAACTCGCGATGACCGCGGTGCCCGCGTCGGCGACGGCGAAACCCACGCGAACGGGCTGTTCGGGAGTCCCTGTTGCGTGGAACATGCCCGACTCGCCCTGGATCAGGTGATCGAAGGCGGGCCGGTCGGCCTCGGGGCCGGACTGGCCGTAGCCCGAGATGGCGCAGTAGACGATGCGCGGGTTGATCTTCCTGGCCGCGTCGTAGTCGATCCCGAGGCGGTCGGCCGTGCCCGGGCGCATGTTGATCACGAGGACATCGGCCGTCTCGAGCAGGTCGTGCACGATGGCCAGACCGGCTTCCGCCTTGAGATCGACCGCGATCGACCGCTTGTTCGCGTTCTGGCCGAGGAAGCCCGGGGACATCCCCGGCGCGAGTTGGGGCCCCATGGCGCGCATCTGGTCCCCCGAGCCGGGCGCCTCCACCTTGATCACGTCCGCACCCATCAGGGCGAGCTGATAGGTGCAGAGCGGGCCCGCATGGACATGGGTGAAGTCGATCACGCGGACGCCGGCCAGGAGGTCTGTCATGGAGGCCCCTTGCGGCTGGCAAAGGGCCGCGAGCCTATCACAGCGACCTCGCCGCGCTTGCCGCGGGAGCGTGCGTCCGGCATGTTGGTGCGCGCATGCACGCGCCCCTTTCCAGCGACGGGCCGTCGGTCCGCGGACGCGGTCACGCCATGTGGGCGGCCGTGCTCACTGCCGTGGCCGCGGCCGGCGAGGTGCCGGCCCCGGCCCCGGGCGAGTACGGCTACCGCGTCGTGCAGAGCTATCCACACGACCCCGGAGCCTTCACCCAGGGTCTCCTGTTCCGCGACGGGCGCCTCTTCGAGAGCACGGGCGGGTACGGTTTCTCGACCGTCCGCGAGGTCGAATTGGAGACGGGCCGGGTGCTCCGCGAGCGGCGCCTCGGGGAGGGTCTGTTCGGTGAGGGCCTGGCGCTCGTCGGCGAACGGCTCGTCCAGCTCACGTGGCGGGAAGGCGTCGGCTTCGTGTACGACGCCCGCACGTTACGAGTCCTTGACGACTTCACGTACGACGGCGAAGGCTGGGGTCTGGCCGGCGACGCGGACCGTCTCGTCATGAGCGACGGCACGGCAACGCTGCGTTTCCTGGACCCGGCGACGTTCCGGGAGTCGCATCGCGTAACGGTGAGCGGTCCCGACGGGCCGGTCGCCGGCCTCAACGAACTCGAGTTCGTGGGCGATGCGCTCTACGCGAACGTCTATCAGACGGAAACCATCGCCATCATCGACCCGGCGGACGGCAGCCTGGTGGGGTCGCTGCGCCTCGACGGCATCCTCCCCGTCGTATTCCGGCGCGAGGACACGGCTGAGATGAACGGCATCGCCCACGACCCGGCAACGGGCCGGCTGTTCGTCACCGGCAAGCGCTGGCCGCGGCTGTTCGAGATCGAGGTCGTGCCGCGGCCGACCGAATAGGCGCCTGCCTGCTCAACTCTCCGGATCCGCCTCCGCGGCGCCCGTGTACCAGACCGGCGACGACCAGGCGCGCTCCTGGATCGCCGCCGCGAAGTCCTGCCGCGGCGCCACGCCGGCGCGCAGGGCATCCCAGGTCGACCACCGGCAAGTCGGGTTCTCGAGGACGCGCACGTAGTAGAAGGCCGGCTGTGCTGGGTTGAAGTCGGGATCGGTCCAGACGACCTGCAGTTCCGACGCGCCAACGTCCGCGCTAATGGCGCACGTCGCGAAGTCGACGGTGGCGCCGTTCGGCGGGCACCGATGCGTCTCCGGATCGACGGTCAGGCCATCGGAGCAGGCCACGTCGTAGACGATCTCCCCGGTCGCCCCTTCCGCGAGCCAGCCCTTCACGATCTGCATCCGCTGCAGGGGCGCCGCGAGCGGGTCGCGGGCGGCCCAGGCCAGGAAGGTCGGCGGCGGGGCGGGGGGTGCGGGCAGCGCCCCCCCCCACGGCCCCCCCCGCCGGGAGGCGGTAGCGACCAGTTGCGGGGCGCCCCGGTGCAGCCCGGCGAGGCCCTCGCCGCCGAAGAACCGCACGCGGATGCGTGGGCCCGACGTGGCGAAGGTCTCCCTGCGGCGCATCGCGTCGAACAGGGACGCGCGCGTGTTCGCCTCCGCCCAGACCCCTGCCAGGCCGGAGGCGCCATGCGTGGTCGCCGTGACGAGGCGGTACTGCCGACCGCTGCCGTCGTCGACGGTGTCCCCGGCGGCCTCTTCGCTGTCGGGTAGTACCGGGACCGAACCGCGCCGGTCGGGGGACACCTGCGACAGGCCCGCGGCGTCCCAGTACGTCTCTTCGTTGAACGCCCCGGCGGCGGTGTGCGTGTCGCTCGAACCGATGAAGCCGAATTTGTAGGGGTTGGCCAGGCCGCCCTCGGCGATCTCCAGGCCGCGGTGCAGGGCGTTGCGCACGTAGCTGCCCTCGGGCTCGCTCAGGATCGAGGTCGAGACCCGGTACGGCATGATCTCGAAGCCGGCCCACTCGTCGTTGGGAGACAGGGCGGGGTGGGTCTCGGAGGTGCCCTTCGTCTGTGTGATCTCGACCGTCGTCTCGTTGCGCGCGCGCTGGTCCACGTATGCCGCGTCGATGGGCGTCTCGCGGTCGAAGTAGGTGAGCTCGAACATGCGCCCGCCAGAGCCGTTCATGTTGTGCGGGATCGCCAGGGAGTCGATGCCGTCCGCGCGCCACGCGTCCATCACGTCCCAAAGGTCCTCGGGGTTGAACGAGTCGAGCCGCGAGAACGGCGCCGCGGGGGCGTCGCTGCCGCGGAACACCACGTTGCGGTGCAGGTTGTTGTAGATGCCTCCCGCCCCGGCGGAGGTGTACTCGTAGGCGATGAAGGCCGTGTAGGTCCCGGGGTCGTCGTGGCGGTTCGCGCTCGCGACGATCTCGGACCAGGCGGAGCGCACGACGTTCATGTCGAGATGCTCGGCCACGGAGGGGTCCGCGTCCTCCATGTAGCGGACGTAGGGCTGCAGGGCCCTGAAGATGCCGCGCCGCTCGGTCGCGGTCTTCGCGGTGCGCACGGTGTCCGCCGCTGGGTGGTTGTACGCGGGTTGCTCGGGATCGAGCATCGCCGGCAGCATGCCGAGATAGTTGGCATGGTCGCTCACCCCGTGGAAGTCGAGCGGCGTGTCGAGCTGCATCGTGAATCCGGCCGGGTGCTCGATGGGGTTGCCCTTGGCGAACTCGTGCGCGGCGTCCGGGTCGGCCCGCGTGCCGAAGACGAAGGCGTCGTACGAATACGCGGTGTGCACGTGCAGGTCGCCGAAGAACGCTGCGCGTTCGGGAGCGGGACCGGCGTCCACGAGGACCTCTTCCGTGGTCGTGGCCGTCGCGTCGCTTGCGGGGCCCTCCTCGGGTGGCGCCTGTTCGGCAGGCGGTGCACACCCCGCCGCCAGCAGTCCGCTCAGAAGCAGCAATCCGAATCGCCGCATGACCCCGGCCCCCCGCAATCTGGCTCCGCAGGAGTGTGTCGGATGTCGGCGCCGAGGTGCAAGCACGCCGATAGTTCGGACTACACGGAGGACGTTGAGCCAACAGGTGAGCCGATAGTGGGCTCTTGACCACCGTTGCATCGGGCTGCATCATCCGCGCCCCCACGCTGGGACCCCGAAAGCTGAGCCGTAGTCGGGTAGGGCCCGGCCCCGAAAGGAGGCCGCCAAGGTGGAACTACGGAACGTCTGCGAGG
>VXNE01000372.1 GCA_009840715.1 Gammaproteobacteria bacterium | reverse complement strand
GTCGGAGAAGTACAGCCAGCCGTTCTCGTCGCTTCTCACGACGTCGCCCGTCTCCAGCCAGCCGTCCGCGTCGAAGGAAGACTCGGTCGCTTCCGGGTCGCGGTAGTACTCCTTGAACAACGAGACGCCGCGCACGCCCCGAATGTAGAGGTGACCGAGTTCGCCGGGTCCGCACAGGGTCCCGTCCTCCCTGCGCACCTGGATCTGGTACTCGGCAGCGCATTTGCCGATGTTCATCGGAGGACCGAGGTGGTCGAAATCGGCGATCGTTCCCTGGGTCACGGTCTCCGTCATGCCCCAGTAGCCGACCGTGGCGACCCCGAAATAGTCCTCGACATTCGGCGCCCGCACGCCGAGCAGAAAGAAGCGCACGCGATGCTCGGGCACCGGTTGCGTCGCCATCGCCCGGAGCGAGAACCCGATCATGGTGGTCCAGGTTACCCCCCTGGTCCACGACGACCTGCCAGTACCTCGAGGACGAGAACTTCGGCTGCAGCACCAGCGTGCCCCCCGTCCAGTGGGTCGTCAGCATCGAGTAGCACTGGGCGTTGGTGTGGAACAGCGGAAAGGAGGTCAACGTGACGTCTTCGTGCCGGATGCGCAGGTGCTGGGCGTTCGTCTTCGCCCCCCACACGGCATTGGCGTGCGTCCAGAGCACCGCTTTGGGCCTCGACGTCGTTCCCGAGGTGAACTGGATGCTCAGGTTGTGCCGGTGATCGGGCGGACGGATGGCCAGGGGCTCCCGCGCGAACAGATCCTCGAACGCGACGCCACCCATCGCCCGAAGCACCTCACCGGCATCGTCGCGGGGCTCGCCGGCATCGTCGGCGGTCACCCCGATGAACCCGAGGTTTGGACACGTTTCCCTGATCAGCCCGGCGAACTTCGGTTGGGTGAGACTGCAGGTCGCCTCCGTCACCTCCGAGAAGTAACTCAGGTCCCGCGCAACGGAGCGCGTGTTGGTCGACACCGCCACCGCACCGAGGACGGCGCACGCGTACCAACTGACGATGAACTCCGGGCAGTTGTCCATGTGCAGCAGGACGAAGTCGCCCGAGTTGACCCCTCTCTCGCGGAGCCCGGCCGCCAGGCGGCGGGACCGCTCGAAGAGTTCGGCGTACGTGAAGCTCCGGGAGTCGTCGTCGAACGGACACCAGATCAGGCACACCTTGTCCGGTGTCCGTTCCGCCCACTGCGCAAGCATCCAGGGCACGTCGAGCCCCTCGAGGGCCGTCGAGTAGCTTCGATCGATCTGCGCCCGCAGGCTCATGATCTGTGCGGCCCGTGTCGGGGCCGTCTACAGTTCGTAGCGGATCTCCACGCCGAACTCCCTGGGCCTTTCGAGGACCCTGACTTCCGCCGCGTACAGCGGGCCGCCCTGACCGGACACCACCGCGTCCTCGTCGGTCAGGTTGTTGCCGAACACGGACACGCCAAATCGATCCCCGATGAGGACACCGAACCTGGCGTTCACGTAGCTGCGACTTTCCGCCACGACCGTCGAGCCCACGGACGCCACGTGCTCGGCCTTGTGATTCCACGACAGGGTCAGGTCGCCGAGCAGGTTCGGCGACAACTGCCGGCCGTAGTTCACGCCGAAAGACGCCGAGAAGTCGGGCGTGCCGGGCACGCCGTCCCCTTCGGTGAAATGGGGTGACATCGCGTTTTCGATGGTCGGCTCCAGCGAGCTGAACTCCATGTTGTTCCAGTTCGCCGTCAGCATGACGTTCAGGCCAGGCACGGTCTGCGGCGTCCAGATCACGCCCACGTCCACGCCGAATCCATCGGCACTGCCCAACTGGAAGGAAGTGCTGATCGAGCCGATTCTCGCTGCGCCCTGGACGTCGTTCCAGTCCTGGTAGTACACGGACGCATCGAGGACCAGGTCGCCCTCGGCCAGCGTCTGCTTGGTGCCTACCTCGTAGCTCCAGAGTTCGTCGGTGTCGACGGTTTCCGGACACGCCGCCGCCAGCGGGCTGGCCGGCGGGATGCTGAGACAGGTCGAGAGCCCGTTGAAGAGACCGGAGCGAAAGCCCTTCGCCACGTTGAAGTAGAAGAGCCTGTCGTCGTCCGGCGTGTACGACAGGTTGAAGCGCGGATTGACGCTGTCGAACTTGTCCTCGTAGCTCGGGAGGGCAATCGGCAGGACGCTCGAGGTTTCGGCGAACGTTCTCTCATCCTCGAACCAGCGCGCACCGAGGAGTGCGGTCAGCCGGCCCTCGATCAGCTCGTAGGTGAACTCGCCGAACACGGACCTCTGATCGGACTCGGCGGAAGCCGTCGTCAGGATGCGGGGGATGCCCAGCAGCGCAAACTCCGCGACATCGATCAACTGCGTCCGGTCCGCGTCCACGTAGTAGATTCCGGCCACGACCTGGAACCTGCCGTCGAAGTCGGACACGATCCGGGTCTCGTTGGTGAACACCTCGGGATCGTAGGTCACCCCCGTCGGCAGGCCGTAGGAGACGATGAACGAGCTTTGCCAATCCTCGGTGAAGGAGAGATCGGTGAACACCGACGTCAGCGTGAAGCTCTCGAAGTCGTACGCGAGACTGGCCGAGTAAACATCGTACTCGGTGTGGTCGTACGACAGGCTCGCGGTCGCATCGGTAGAGACGGGGTCCTTCCCGCCCGCCTGTACGAAGCCGTTGGGGCTTGTCTCGCTTTCGTTGCGCATGACCATGAACTCCAGGGTCAGGCGGTCCGTTGGCTGCGCCAGCAACTGCACCCTGTAGTCGGCCACGTCCGTGCCGCCGAAGTTCTCGTGTGCGGGACCCGAGGGCTCAAACCCGAAGGTCAGGAAATTCACCGCATGGGGTTGCACGTCGATCCATCCACCGGACTCCTCCGAGCCGACCGAAACTCGAATCGCCAGCCTGTCCTGCACCAGGGGCAGGCTGAACGATCCATCCACGTAGTGACCCTCGCCACCGCCCTGGATGCTGGTAAAGCCCGCCGTGATGGTGGCTTCGACCTCCCCGAGATTGGGTTTCTTGGGAATGACCCGCATGACGCCGCCCATCGCACCGTTGCCGTACAGGGTGCTCTGCGGCCCCTTGATGATCTCGATCCGCTCCAGTCCGGAGGTCCTGACCACGGGCGCCCACAGCATGGACGGGAAGTAGAACGGGGTGTCACCGATGTAGTAGCCGATGGTCGGGTCACCCACGATCTGGGGCACGCCCCGCAACTGAATGCGGGTCTGGTCGCTGCCGAAAGCCTCTCCGGTGGCGGCTCCCGGAACGAAGTTCACGAGTTCTTTCAGGTTCTGGACGTTGTTCCTGTCGAGAAACTCTCCGTCGGCCACCTGGATGCTGAGCGGCACATCGGACAGCGCCTGCTCCCGCTTCTGGGCGGTGACGAGAATCTCCTCGATGAGATCGTCACTCTCTTCCGCCATCGCTGGCGGGGCACCGGTCACTGCCGCGCCAACGGCGAACGCACCGATCAGCCTGCTGCAACGCACGATGGTCTGCTTCATGCTCTCTCCCAAGCATTGACTCGGCCCGGCAGGCGCCACCGAAGCTGTCGCCTTGCCGGGCTGCGCCCCTTACCCACCACGACGCGCCCGGCCCGCGACACCCCAATGCGCCGTTGGCGGCGTTCACAACTGCGGCACGAGGACGACGTTGACCGCCTCGATGCCGGGATTCCGGATCTCCACCGTGACGCGTGCCGAACCGCCGGCCGCAAGGGTCTCTCCCGCTCCCGTGGCCAAGTAGTCGACGGGCTCGAGGCGCCGTGCGGCGACCACCTCCCCCGCCAGGTTCAGAAGGCGCAGCTCGAGTCGCGGCAGCGGTCGCTCCACCGCCCCCTCGTTGACGAGCAGCGCCTGTATGACGACCGTTCCGGGCGCGTCCAGGCGGGCCCGGAGCGCAACGTCCCGCACGGACAGGTCTTCCACCGAGTCTCGAGCGGGCACGGTGCAGGGCAGCACCGCGCAGGCCGCGGCATAGACGGGACGCAGCGCGGCGTTGCCCGCCCAGGCGTCGAAGCTCAGCCAGAGCACCTGGACCACCAGGCCGAGGGCCGCCAGCGCGCAAGCCGCGGCACAGAGTCCCGTGCGACGGGAAAGCGTTAGCCGGCGGGCCATCGCGTCACCTGCGCTCGCCGTGCAGCAGGACCCAGCCCGTCATGGCCCGCGGCGCCTCGAACGCGATAGCGGGATAGGCTGCGCCGACGGACTCCACCTGCTCGTCGAGGACGCCCGTGAGCGCGATACGGCCCCCGGCCGGTAACGCCTCCTGCAGCCGTTCCGCTTCCGCGACGAGGGTGCCCGCCAGGATATTGGCAACGACCACGTCGTAACCGCTCGGAGCAAAGCCCTCGGCCCCGCGAACCTCCAGCGCAACGCCGTTCCCGAGCGCGTTGCGCCGCGTCACGTCGAGCGCCTGGGGATCGTGATCGACGGCGGTGGCCCGCGCGCCGAACAGCGCCGCGGCGATGGCGAGGATGCCGGACCCGCAGCCGTAGTCGAGCACCCGCCGCCCCGCGAGGGGCTGTCCGGCAAGCCAGGCGAGACAGAGGCGGGTGGTGGGGTGGGCGCCCGTCCCGAACGCCCCCCCGGGGTCCAGGCGCAGCACGGTGGTGTCCGTGGCAATGACCTCCAGGTGCGACGGCGCGACCGTCAGGCGGCCGAAGCGGCGTATCTCGGCGTGCCGGCGCCAGTTTCCCCGCCAGTCCTCGTCGCCGACGAAGTCGATACCCACCTCGCGTCCGCGGAAGGCTGACCGTATCCCGGCGAGTTCCACGTCGAGACTGAAAAGGCCTACCGCCCGGACCTCCGGCCAGGCAGCGAGGTCCGGAAGCGCCCCTGGCAACGGTTCGAAAAGGGGGGTGTGTCCCGCGTCGCACCAGGTCACGGCGACGGCCCCGAGGCCCTCCAGACACGCTCCGGCGGCTTCCCCCTCGCTTCCCGGTACAGCGACCGACACCCGGATCCAGGGCATGTGCAGCGCCCCCCGCGCCGCTCCTTCAGGCGATGCGGAACAGCGGCGTTCCCGACTCCATGGCCCGGCCGTTCTCGAGCAGGATCTCCGCGACCGTCCCGGTCAGCTCCGCCTCGATGCGGTTCATCATCTTCATGCTCTCGATGATGCAGAGCACGTCCCCCGGGGCGACCGCGTCCCCCTCGCGCACGAACGGCGCCTCACCCGGGGCCGGCGAGCGGTAGAACGTGCCGGAGATGGGCGCACTGACGACCTGCCCGCCGACCGCCTCCGTGTCCCGCGCGCCACCGTCAGGAACGGTCTCCGCCAACGCCGCGGGGGCCGCCACTGCGGGCGCCGCCCCAGGCAGGGTCCGCGCCACGCGGATCGACTCTTCGCCATCCCGGACTTCGAGTTCGGAGATGCCCGACTCCTGCACGAGTTCGATCAGCTTCTTGATCTTCCTGAGGTCCAAGGCTCCGTCTCCTCTTTTTCGCCCACCCGCTGGCTCACTCCTCCTGGGCCGCCATCGCGGCGAGGAGCGCGTACTCGTATCCCGCCGCACCCAGACCGCAGATCACTCCCCGGGCGGCGTCCGAAAGGTACGAGTGCCGGCGGAACTCCTCGCGCGCGTGCACGTTGGACAGGTGTACTTCGATGAAGGGCAGGGCAACGGCGAGAAAGGCGTCCCGCAGCGCGACGCTCGTGTGGGTGAACGCTCCAGGGTTGACCACGATGAACGCCGTGCCGTCGCGGCCGGCGCGTTGCCCGGCCTCGCCGAGTTCGTGTTCGGGGGTGGGGGGGGGGGGGTGGGGGGGGGGGGG
>VXNE01000499.1 GCA_009840715.1 Gammaproteobacteria bacterium | reverse complement strand
CGACCCGGTCGTCTCGCCGTTCGCGGGCCGCGAGGCGCGGCTCCTCACCAACCCGTTCTGCTGCGCCGTCCCCCGCAACGGCGAGCGCCCCATTGTGCTCGACATGGCGACGAGCGCCATCGCGCTCGGCAAGGTGCGCGTGGCCTACATGAAGGAAGAGCCCGTGGCTGACGATACGCTCCTCGACAACGAGGGCTTGCCGACCACCGACGCGCGATACCTGTACGAGGAGCCGAAGGGCTCGATCCGGCCCTTCGGCCTGCACAAGGGCTACGGGCTCGGCCTCGTGTGCGAACTGCTCGCCGGCGCCCTCGCCGGGGAGCGCACCATCCAGCCGGAACACCCGCGACCGAACGCCATCGTCAATCACATGCTCATGTTCGTGCTCGATCCGGACCTGTTCGGCGGGAGTGCGGCCTTCGCGGCGGAAGTCGAGGCGATGGCGGACTATCTGCGCCGCACGCCCGCGGCCGAGGGCCACGACCGGGTCCGCTTGCCGGGCGACCCCGAGGCCGAATCGACGGAGCAGCGCCTCGCGCACGGTATCCCCATCGACGACAACAGTTGGGCCGACATCGTCGCCGCCGCGGGCCGCGCAGGGCTGTCAGGCGACGAGATCGATGCGCTGACGGCTGACAGGCGGGCCGGCTGACGCGTCCGCCTGGATCGCGCCCCATGGCCAGCGACACATCAGTCACCACGCTCGTGGGTACCGGCGTGCCCGGCAAGGCGTCAGACGGCCCGATCGGTACCGGAACGGCCATCGCCGAGCCCTTTGGCGTCGCGCTCGACCCTGACGGCCACCCGTGTCTCTGTGATCTGGGCAACCACCGCATCTGCAGGGTTGACCTGCAAGCCCGCCGTATCGAGACGATCGTCGGGACGGGCCGCCACGGCCACTCCGGGGACGGCGGGCCGGCGCTCGAGGCGGACGTCCGCGAGCCCTACGAGATCCGCTTCGATTCCGGCGGCAACCTCTACTTCGTAGACATGCCCAGTCATGTCATCCGCCGGGTCACCTCGGACGGGAGCCGGATCGAGACCATCGCCGGGACCGGGGAGGCAGGTTTCGACGGCGACGGCGGGCCCGCGACCGAGGCCGCGTTCCGGCAACCGCACAGCATCGAGATCGCGCCCGACGGGGCCCTGTTCGTGGCGGACATCGGCAATCACCGAATTCGCCGGATCGATCCCCACACGGGCGTCGTCGAGACGTTCGCGGGCACCGGGGAGCCGGCGCGGGCCGTGGACGGCGGCGACATCGCAAGCACGCCGCTGTACGGCCCACGCACGCTCGCCTTCGACGAGCATGGGGACCTGTACCTCACGCTGCGGGAGGGGAACGCCGTGTACCGGATCGACATGGGAAGGCGCACGCTCCACCACGTCGCCGGCACCGGTCAGGGCGGCTACCGGGGTGACGGCGGCGACGCGCGAGCCGCGGACCTCGCCGGCCCCAAGGGCATCTCGGTGACACGCGCCGCGCTCTACATCGCCGACACCGAGAGCCACACGATCCGTCGCATCGACCGGCAGAGCGGTGTCATCTCCACGGTCCTCGGCGACGGGACGCGCCACGACGGTCCGGACGGCGATCCCTTGCGGTGCGGTCTCGCCCGGCCCCACGGCGTGTTCGCCGCCGCCGACGGACGCATATTCGTCGGCGACAGCGACAACCATCGGGTCCGCGTGCTGCAAACACGGTGACGCGCATGACACACAGGGAGAAACCCGCATGATCTACGAGGAACGCCGCATCCGGCTGCATCCGGGGAGTTTCGCGGACTATCGGACCTGGGCTCTGGAAACGCTATGGCCGGCGCTCGACGCGGCCGGCCATCGTCCTCTCTGCGTGCTCAACGGCCTGATCGGCGCCCGGGCCGAGGAGGTGGTGTGCTTCAACGGCTTCGAGGACTTCGACGCCTGGCAGGACGCACAACCGCTCCTGGCCGGCGGCGCCGACGGCCCCCGGCAATGGATCGCCTCCGAAGAGGCGCGTCCCCTCCTCGCCTCGTCCTATCGCCCCACCGGACCCACGCGTCCCGAGGACCGGCGGCCCGTCTACGGACTGCGCCGCTGGTGGATCCGCCCGGAGGACTGGCTGACGTTCAACCGCCTTTCCTTCGAAGGCGTCTGGCCGCCGCTCGACCACATGGGCCACTGGGTGCTGGGGCAGTTCCGCGACGCGGCCACGACCTCGCCACTCGCGATCATCAACCTGGCCGGTTACCCCGACGTCGCCCACTGGCAGTACACGCGCAAGCCTTCCGAGCACGGCGTGCCGGCGGAACTGCTTGAGAAGTTCGCGACGCTCGGGCGCGACCGGAACAAGCTGGTGCTGACGAGCTATGTGTGCCTGATGGCGGCCCACTGGCCGGATTGAAAGGCACGGCGGACCCGACGGCCGCGTCCGCAGCGTCTTCGGCCTTCTCGATGGCAACGCCTTCCCTGGCCAGCAGCTCCAGCAGAACCGAGGCAATTCGCTCATGTGGAGTTCCGTAGGACCGGCCGAGCACCCGGACGAGTTCAACCGCGACCTGTCAGCAACCGAATGCCGGATGGTCGGCGGCAAGCGTTGCGAACACGGCGCGTGCCTCCTCCGCCTGCCGCTCTTCGTCGCGGACCAGGTACCGCACCACCACGTTCGGGTCGAGCGCGATCACCGGCCGGAAGCACCTTCCGCTATGGCATCGTCCATTTGGTCAAGGGACACGGCCGGCCCATCGTATTCGATGGCTCCAAAGAGACGCTCAGCGGGTTGAACGGCGAGAATACGTACCTGTCCACCGGAAACGACGTATCGAATCCGGTCGCCTGCGCCGACGCCCAGCGCAGTTCGAACAGCCTTTGGCGGCGTCGTCCGCCCTTTGGACGTCACAGTCGATTCAATCATTGACTTTCGCTGCGTTTCCCTGCGAGACAGCACGCTGCCTTGCTCTGTCCGCGAATGCATACCCCTATGGCCTCCACGCAAGGATTCTGTCAACCCGACTTCTCCTTCGCCAACCGCGGTTCCGGCGTCCACGCGACGACGATGACGAGCGCCGCAAGTTGCACCGCGACCGTCACGCCGAAGAGCACCGGGTACGACCACAACGCGACCAGGATGCCGCCCAGGAAAGGCCCGGCGGCCGCAACGACGTTCACGGCCGTACCCGAGGCCGCGACGCGCAACGGAATGTCGTGCACCCGCCCGAACTCCAGCACCAGGTTCTGCGCGGCCTGGTTGAAGCCGCCCGACGGGATACCCAGCAGTACGAAGAACGCAACGAGTTCGGCAACCGAGTCGACGAATGGGATATAGGCGTTGGCGGCGGTCCAGAGCGCCAGGTTCCAGATCATCACGACTCGGTGCCCGTAACGGTCTCCCAACACCCCCCAGACGAGCGTCGCCGTGCTCCCCGTGAGCATCCACACGGTCGTGACGAGGCCGAGCACCGCGCCGCCCACCTCCATCCTGGTCGCGGCGAAGACGATGTAGAACGGCAACGCCATGCGTCCGAACGAGCCGAGCGCGCGGGCCAGGAAGAAGCGGGCGAACGCGGGGTCCTCCCGCAGGAGGGGCGCGATCCCCCGGAGCGCCGCGAGCGGGGACTCGCGGGGGCGGAGTTCCGACGAGCGCGGCTCCTTCGTGATCGCGACGCCCGCGAGGCCGAGCGAACCGACCACGAACGCCAGCAGGAACACGGAAGCGTACCCGTTCCCGAGGGCGTCGTGCTCGATGAGGTAGGCCCCGGCGACGTACGACACCCCGGCGGAAGTGAGTCCGGCCAGGAAGTGGCGCGCGCCGGTCACGATGCCGCGCCGCCGCACGGGAATGACGCGCGCCCGCAGCGAGTTCATCACCACCTGCGACATGCCCTGGAAGAAGCCCATCAGCGTGAGCAGTGCGACCAGCGCGACGACCGTTGCCCCGGCGCCCAGGAAGAACCCCGCGAGGGCCATGCCGAGCACCTGCAGGCGCATCAGCGTGCTGGTGACCATCGTCGTGACGAGGATGCGCGGCCGGTGGCCGATCAGCGAAGCGCCGATCACCGGCGAGACCACCGTGCCGAGGCCCTGCAGCGAGCGCGCCGCGCCGACGACGAGGTCCGAACCCGACAACTCGAAGAGGAATGCCGGCAGGAACGTGGGCGCCTGCACCAGCCGGAAGCCCGTCTGGCCGAACATGCCGTGCAGGAGCTGTCCGGCGACGTTCCTGTTGAGGTACCGCTCTACGGCATCCCGTTCAGGCGCCCCCACCCGGGCGTCCTTCGGCGCGTCCGCGACGCCGCGTTATCTGCGCGAACACGTAGCCGCCGAGGGCGCCGGCCGCAGCTTGGGCGATCAGTCCGCCCAGCGTGCGTGCCCCGGCCACCGGCATCATCCCGAGCACGATTTCCATGAGGCCGAGCGCCACCGCCATCGCCGCAGCACCCGCGAGCAGATAGCCCAGCGTACGCAGCATGGGGAGGAACCGGATGACCAGGGCCGCGACCGGGAATGCGATGAGGAACGCAACGCCCGCGAGAGCCGCCGCGATCGGTGCCATGCCGAGCACATCGTGACCGTACATGGCGAAACGGTCCGACAGGGGCACGTCCACGCCCAGGCCTTCCAGGGCGCGCAGAACGAAGTGACTCGACAGGAACGCCGACCCGGCCGCCGTCACCGCCACCGCGATGACGAAGCCGACGATCTGACGAACCGCGCGCATATCGGTACCATCATGACTGTTTTCGACGTGCGGGAGAACCCCATGCCGATGCGGGCAGCCCTGGCTTCGCTTGCCCTGGTCGCGGCGCTGCAATCAACCGCCGCCGACTAGCGGCTCGAGACGGTGGCGGAGAACCTAACCTGGCCGTGGTGCATCGCCTTCCTCACCGACGGCGACATGCTCGTGACCGAACGTGACGGCGACCTGCACGTCATCCGCGCGGGCATCCTGGACCCGCGGCCTGTCCCCGGAGTCCCCCCCGCGTACGTGCGCAGCCAGGGCGGCCTGTTCGACGTGCTCCCGCACCCCCGCTTCGAAGATAACCGCCTCCTATACCTGAGCCTGGCGCACGGCGCGCCGGACACGAACGCGACGCGCGTCGTGCGCGGCCGTTTCGACGGAACGTCGCTGACAGACGTGGAAACCGTGTTCACGGTCGAGCCGACCAAGGACACGCCCGTGCACTACGGCGGCCGAATGCTCTTCCTCCCGGACGGTACGCTGCTCCTGACGACGGGGGACGGCTTCGTCTACCGCGAGTCCGCCCAGCGGCTCGACAGCCTGCTCGGCAAGGTGCTGCGCCTGAACGACGACGGCACCGTACCGGACGACAACCCGTTCGTAGGCGACGCCGCGGCCCGCGCCGAGATCTGGACCTACGGGCACCGCAATCCCCAGGGCATCGCCCACGCCGCCGACACCGGCACCGTCTACCTCCACGACCACGGCGCCCAGGGCGGCGACGAACTCAACGTCATTGTCCCCGGCAGCAACTACGGCTGGCCCATCGTCACCCTCGGCATCGACTACACGGGCGCCCGCATTTCGCCGTTCCGGGAGTATCCGGGCACGGTTGCGCCGGTGGTGGACTGGACGCCCTCCATCGCGCCGGCGGGGCTGACGTACTACGACGGGGACGCGTTTCCCGAGTGGCGCGGGGACCTGTTCGCGACGTCGCTGGTGTTCAACTACGTCGAGCGGGTGGACCTCGAGGACGGCGAGGTCGTCGGGCAGGAGCGGATGTTCGAGGAGATCGGGGAGCGGATCCGGGACGTGCGGATGGGGGCGGAC